>DATLYA010000294.1:0-8230 GCA_035575235.1 Candidatus Methylomirabilota bacterium | reverse complement strand
ACGCACGAATACTTCCGGCACGGGGGCTCTATCGGTAATCGATCCTTCCCCGGACGCATCTTTAAAGGGAAACGCATGGCGGGGCAATATGGAGATGAAAGAATGACGGCTCTGCATCTCCGTATCGTTGATGTGAAACCTGAGGAGAATCTGCTTCTCGTTCGCGGAGCAGTTCCTGGGGCCCGCGGTGGGATTGTGCTTGTGCGTAAGTCAAAAGCAAAGTTGAAGAAATAGAGGTAGCGGATGGAGGCTCAACCACTACGTATTCCAGTGCTCTCGCTTGAGCGCGAGACTATGGGGGAGATTGAACTCCCTGCGCATATTGCGGAGCAACCGCCGCGCGAACATCTGCTCTATGAAGTTGTGAAAATGCAACTGGCAAATCGCCGTGCTGGAACCGCCTCTACGAAGACGAGGGGAGAGGTAAGCGGTGGTGGAAAAAAGCCATGGAGACAGAAAGGCACTGGCAGAGCGCGTGCTGGCAGTACGCGCTCTCCGCTTTGGGTTGGTGGGGCGACAATTTTTGGTCCTCGCCCGCGGTCATATAAATACCGTTTGCCTCGTAGTGCGCGTCGAACTGCTCTGTGCGCCGCTCTTGCTTTAAAACAGAGACAAGGGGAATTGACGGTTATTCAAGGGCTGTCACTGCCAGAACCCAAAACGAAGCGCATGGTGGAGACCTTATCTCGCCTCGGCTTGGGCGATAACGTCCTTGTCGTTATTGCGCAGGCCGATGAAAATGTGGAGAAGGCGGCGCGGAACCTCCCGACCGTAAAAGTGCTGCGTAGTGAAGGCCTGAATGTCTATGATCTGCTTCGCTATCGTCAGACGCTGATAACGCAACAAGCGTTGGAACTCATCAGTGAGAGGCTCAAACCATGAGTAAAGATCTTTACTCCGTCATTACCGCCCCTCTCGTTACCGAGAAGGCAACGCTAGTAAGTGGGGCAGCAAATCAGGTGGTGTTCCGTGTCCGGCCTGACGCTGACAAATATGCCATCAAAAATGCGGTCGAGATGCTCTTCAAAGTGAAGGTCAAGAAAGTTCGCACAATTCAATATCTTGGCAAAAAGCGGCGGGTAGGAAAATCTGTAGGGCGACGTCCTGCGTGGAAGAAAGCGTATGTCACCTTGGCTGAAGGGGACCGGATCGACTTCTTTGAAGGAGCCTAAATTATGGCGCTGCAACAATATAGACCTACTTCAGCAGGGAGACGATTTCAGACCGCAGCCGATTTTGATGAAATAACGAAACGTGCTCCGGAAAAGTCACTTCTTGTTCCTCTGAAAAAGACTGGAGGGCGAAATAATCGTGGTCGCGTCACAAGCTTTCAACGTGGAGGCGGGCACAAGCGCCGGTATCGTTTGATAGACTTTCGTCGTGACAAGGATGGTGTCTCTGCAAAAGTTGCAGGGATAGAATACGACCCTAACCGCTCAGCACGGATTGCGCTGCTGCACTACCAGGATGGCGAGAAGCGATACATCCTTGCTCCAGTCGGACTTAAACCTGGCGATGTTGTCATGTCTGGGGAAGGAGCAGATATCAAGCCCGGCAACGCGCTTCCTCTTAAGAATATCCCCTTGGGAACTCTCATCCACAACATCGAAATGAAGATCGGCAGGGGGGGACAACTGGTGAGAAGCGCGGGAAGCGCAGCGCAACTGATGGCGAAAGAAGGAGCATATGCGACTATCAAGTTACCTTCTGGTGAAATGCGTCTCATCCACCAGCAATGTAAGGCGACGATAGGACAACTTGGCAATCTCAACCATGAAAACGTCTCGCTGGGGAAGGCCGGCCGCGCTCGCTGGTTAGGACGGCGGCCTCATGTGCGTGGAGTAGCAATGAATCCTGTTGATCATCCTATGGGAGGTGGAGAGGGCAGAGGAAAAGGCAATCATCCGCAGAGTCCATGGGGAGTGTTGGCAAAAGGTTATAAAACGAGACATAATGTGCGGACTGACAAATACATTGTTCAGAGACGAAAGAAATAAGATGCCTCGCTCAGTAAAGAAAGGTCCATTTGTCGATGACCACCTTCTCAAAAAAGTAAGAACGCTTGAGGAGAGTGGAGAAAAGAAAGTTATTAAGACTTGGTCGCGGCGATCAACTATCATTCCTGAGATGATCGGCTACACCTTCGCCGTGCACAATGGACGGAAGTTTGTTCCAGTGTATGCAACTGAAAATATGGTCGGACATAAACTTGGCGAGTTTGCGCCAACCCGCACCTTCTATAGTCACTCTGGGGATCGCAAAGGCGAAGTAAAAAAAGCGGGAAAAGCGTAGGAGTTGAAAACCATGGAAGCCAGAGCGGTCACCCGTAATGTTCGTATTTCCCCCCAGAAGGCTCGCCTTGTCGCCGATCTGATTCGGGGAAAGCAGGTAGACGAAGCGTTGCTGATTCTCCGCTTTACCCAGAAAAAGGCGGCGCGCATTCTGGCAAAGACTCTACGATCAGCGATTGCGAATGCGACTGATACACAAAGCGTTGACCCCGATGCACTGTACGTCAAGCGGACTTTCGTTGATGGTGGGGCCACTATAAGACGTTTTACGCCTCGTGCGCATGGTCGGGCGACGCCAATACGGAAGCGAACGAGTCACTTTACTATAGTTGTAGATGAACGCTAACGAAGGATTTCACCATGGGGCAGAAAGTACATCCCAAAGGATTTCGACTTGGTATCCTCGAAGGATGGGAATCGCGATGGTTTGCGGAGAAGGAATACGCCTCGCTTCTCCACGATGATATCAAAGTCAGAAATTTCATTAAGAAGCGCTTACATCACGCCGGCATAGCAAAAATCGAGATTGAGCGAGCAGCCAATAAAGCGAAGATTAATATCTACACTGCTCGTCCAGGAATCGTGATCGGGAAGAAAGGCGCTGAGATCGAAAAACTCAAAGCCGAACTTGCTAAGCAGACTGAGCGTGAAGTGTATCTCAATATTCATGAGGTGCGACGCCCTGATCTCGATGCGCAGCTGGTTGCGGAAAACGTCGCGCTGCAGCTAGAGCGGCGCGTGGCGTTTCGCAGAGCCATGAAAGAGAGCGTTGCGCGTGCGATCCGCATGGGAGCCCAAGGAGTGAAAGTGCGCTGTTCGGGTCGGCTAGCGGGAGCGGAAATTGCCCGGACCGAATGGTACCGTGAAGGCCGTGTGCCTCTGCACACGCTTCGCGCCGATATCAGCTATGGGCTAGCCGAGGCAAAAACTACATATGGGGTGATTGGTGTAAAAGTATGGATCTTTCGTGGTGAAGTATTGACGCGAGAGGAAGAGCAGCAGAAGATCTCGGCGAACGCATAAAGGAATCGTCATGCTTGCTCCGAAGAAAGTAAAATACAGAAAACAACAGAAAGGTCGTGTCTACGGCTTGGCATACCGCGGTGCGACTTTAGCTTTTGGAGATTTTGGTCTCAAAGCTTTGGAAAGAGGACTCGTGACAGCGCGTGAAATAGAGGCTGCTCGTGTAGCGCTTACCCGCCATGCGAAACGAGGTGGAAAGATTTGGGTCCGCATCTTTCCTGACAAGCCGATGACGAAGAAGCCTGCAGAAACGCGTATGGGAAAAGGCAAAGGTTCTCCAGAATTTTGGGTGGCTGCCGTCCGGCCTGGTCGCGTGCTTTTTGAAATGGAGGGTGTTCCGCGAGAGACGGCCCAAGAGGCGCTGCGTCTTGCCTCTCATAAACTTTCAGTCAAGACGCAATTCTGTGAGCGGCGTGGGGCCTCGTATGCGAGCTAAAGAGATTCGAGAATTGAGCCTTGAGGAGATGCGCCAGAAAGAGCGAGAAATTGCTGAAGAAATTTTTCGTCTCCGGATGCGAAAAGCTACTGGCCAGCTTGATAACCCCATGCGTTTACGTCTGTTGCGTCGAGACCTCGCGAGGCTGAAGACCATTCAACAGGAACGCGCTACGCAAGGGACAGGAGAATAAATATCGTGGCAGGCGTAAGAAAAGTGCGGCAAGGCATCGTCATTAGCGATAAGATGGATAAGACGGTCGTTGTCTTAGTCGAACAACTTGTTCAGCACCCTAGCTACAAAAAATATGTCCGCAGCAAAAAAAAATATAAGGCGCATGATCCTGAAAATCGTTGTCGTGTAGGAGATCAGGTGTCAATCGTGGAGACCAGGCCGTTGAGTCGAGAGAAACGATGGCGAGTTCAGAGCATCCTGAAATCGGCTGCGGCGGAGTAGGAAGGGTAGGAGAAAGTCCAATGGTTCAGGTAGAAACGATTCTTGACGTCGCTGATAACTCTGGCGCGCGCAAAGTGCGTTGTGTCCACGTGCTCGGCGGCACACGGCGGCGGTACGCTTCTATCGGAGATGAAATTGTTGTTTCCGTCCGTGAAGCGATTCCGAATGCAAAAGTAAAAAAAGGCGATGTGATGAGAGCGGTCATTGTCCGCACAGCCAAAGAAATTGGCCGCCCTGATGGTTCTTACATTCGTTTTGATACGAACTCAGCCGTACTGCTTGACAATCAACGAGAGCCGATTGGGACTCGCATCTTTGGCCCAGTGGCGCGTGAATTGCGCGCGAAGCGATTCATGAAAATTATTTCATTAGCGCCTGAGGTGCTGTAGGAATTGCTATGTTAGCGCGGGTCAAGAAGAACGATACTGTGATGGTGATTGCCGGGAAGGAGCGCGGTAAGATTGGCAAAGTCTTACGAGTGCTCCCAAAAGAAGATCGGGCTATTGTTGAGCGCCTCAATATAGTCAAGCGTCATCTCAAGCCGCGTGGGCCGCAAAACCCTGGCGGTATTATCGAAAAAGAAGCTCCTCTTCATCTCTCGAACATCATGCCGATGTGCGAAAAGTGTAATGCCCCCGTGCGAGTTGGCGTGCGTCGACTTGACGATGGTAGTAAAGCGCGCTTCTGTCGCCGCTGTGGTGAACTCTTGGATAAATGATATGGCGCGTCTGAAAGAACTGTATCAACAAAAGATCGTGCCTCAGCTCAAAACAGAGCTCGGGTATAAGAATATTATGCAAGTGCCGCGACTGACGAAGATCGTCGTTAATATGGGGCTTGGTGATGCGGTGCAAAATGCGAAGCTTCTTGAGTCAGGCGTGAGTGAACTTGCCCAGATTACGGGACAAAAGCCTGTGATCACCAAAGCGCATAAATCTATCGCCAATTTCAAGTTGCGAGAAGGCGCGGCGATCGGCTGCGCTGTCACTCTTCGCGGAGAGCGCATGTACGAATTCTTCGACCGCTTGGTGAACATTGCACTTCCTCGCGTCAGAGACTTTCGTGGTGTTTCAGAGAACTCATTTGATGGGAGAGGGAACTACTCCTTGGGAATTCGGGAACATACAATTTTCCCCGAGATTAATATCGACAAAATCGAGCAAATAAAAGGATTCTCAATTTCGATGGTCACGACTGCAAAGACGGATGCTGAGGGACGCGCACTATTGCGTGCGCTTGGCATGCCGTTCCGGAGTTAAATGTATGGCTCGAACTGCTCTGCGCATCAAAGCTCAAAGAGAACCAAAATTCAGGGTCCGTGCGTACAACCGTTGCCCGTTATGTGGGAGAGCCCGAGCGTTTTATCGACGATTCCGCATGTGTCGTCTATGTTTACGGAATCTTGCGCTGAAAGGGCAAATTCCTGGTTTGACGAAAGCAAGCTGGTAGGAGGAGGCATGGGAACGGATCCGATCGCTGATTTCTTGACCCGCATTCGCAACGCCATTCATGCGCGAAAGGATCGTGTCGATGCGCCATGGTCCCGCTTAAAAGAAGCGCTAGCAAAGGTTCTGCAAGAGGAAGGCTTCATTGGCGAGTTTAGCGTTATTGAGGAGGAAGGTAAAAAAATCCTTCGCCTTTTGTTGAAATATGATGCAAAAGGAGAGTCCATTATTCGGGGACTCCAGCGCGTCAGTAAACCCGGGCGGCGTGTCTACGTCGGCACGACAGAGATTCCTTCTGTGCAGAACGGCTTAGGGGTGAACGTGCTTTCCACTTCGCACGGTATTATGGTTGATCGACAAGCACGGAAGTTGCGTGTTGGCGGTGAGATTCTCTGTAGCGTGTGGTAATGAATTTCTAGAAGAAGAGAAAGTGTTATGGCTGGAGCAGGACGCACTCCTTTACCGATACCGGAAAAAGTGAAGGTCTCGACAAGCGAGAACAAAGTAGTCGTTCAAGGACCGAAGGGCTCGCTCGATTTTACTCTCCACCCGAAGGTACATGTGCAAGTACAAGACGGCTCCGTGGTGATCGCGTGTCTTGATGAGTCTCGCGAATCAAAGGCGTTGCAGGGGCTGACACGCAAAATGATTGCGAATATGTGTGAAGGGGTAAGTAGGGGATTTTCGCGCACCCTGGAAATTAACGGAGTTGGATATAGGGCGGAGCCTAAGGGTAATAGCGCCATCCAATTTACCCTGGGCTATTCTCATCCGATTTTTTTCCAGTTGCCGCCCGGGATTCAAGCAAAAGTTGAACGGCAAACTGTTGTGACTGTTGAAGGAATAGACAAACAACTCATTGGTGAAGTAGCAGCGGCAATTCGCCGTCTGCGCCCGCCCGAGCCATATAAAGGCAAGGGCGTGAAATATGCCGAAGAAAAGATTCGTAGAAAGGCTGGCAAAACTGCTGGAGCACGGTAAGGTATGGGCAGGACAAATCCTCGCGAGAGGGGAAGACTCCTCCGTCAAAAACGAGTACGTAAGCGAGTGCGAGGAACAAATACTCGGCCTCGCCTCTGCGTGTTTCGTAGTGGGAAGCACATCTACGCGCAAGTAATTTCTGATGAAAGCGGAAAAACTCTGGCTGCAGCCTCGACGTTATCATCTAGGATTGCAGAGGATACGAAGAAGAAGAGCGCGACCGTGGCGGCGGCGAAAGAGGTTGGGGCCTTAATTGCCCGCGAATGCCAGGAAAAAGGCATTGTAGAAGTAGTCTTTGACCGGAATGGTTTTCTCTACCATGGGCGTGTTCAGGCCCTTGCTGATGGGGCGCGAGAAGCAGGGCTAAAACTGTAAGGAGTTGGGTATTGTGGCCATTTTCGATGAGCACATTAATCCTGAAGGCTTAGAAATTAAAGAGAAAGTCGTTCACATCAGCCGCGTTGCTAAAGTAGTGAAAGGCGGACGCCGGTTTAGTTTCAGCGCCGTTGTTGTTGCTGGAGACGGCAATGGACATGTTGGTTATGGTTTAGGGAAGGCCAATGAAGTGCCTGAAGCAATTCGTAAGGGAGTAGAGCAGGCGAAGAAATCTTTGATGAAGGTGCCAATTGCTCAGGGAACGATTCCATATGAAGTGATTGGCAAGCATGGAGCTGGAAAGGTATTGCTTAAGCCTGCGTCTCCAGGGACTGGCCTCATTGCCGGCGGTGGAGTGCGAGCAGTTATGGAGATGGCGGGTGTCAGAGACGCGCTCACAAAATGCATCGGCTCGACGAATCCTCACAATTCAGTGCGCGCCACTCTTGAAGCACTACGGCAACTCGGCTCTCCTGAGGAAATTGCTGAACGTCGAGGAAAAAATCTGGTGGAGCTACAAGGATAACGATCATGGCGGACCCAACAAGAGCCAAAGTGCTCCGTATTACCTTACGACGGAGTGGGATTGGTTGCACCAAGGAGCAACGCGCTACGCTTCGGGGGCTTGGGCTCACACGACTAGGAAAGACCACGTTAAGAAACGACTCTCCCTCATTGCAGGGAATGTTACGTAAAGTGTCTCACCTGATAGAGGTGCATGAACATGGATCTGAGTAGTTTACGACCTGCACCAGGCGCGAACAAAAAGCGTAAACGTGTTGGCCGCGGACCTGGCTCGGGTTTGGGCAAGACTTCTGGCCGTGGCCACAAAGGGAAAGGCGCTCGTTCTGGCGGTAATACTCCTCCTGGGTATGAGGGTGGGCAGATGCCGCTCTCTCGTCGGCTGCCCAAGCGAGGTTTTCGAAATCCTTTCCGAAAAGAATACCAGATTATCAATCTCGGAGCGCTTGAACGCTTCTCTGCCGGCGCTGTAATCGACAACGCTGCTTTACGCGAAGCTGGTTTGATTCGTGGAGATAAGAAAGTCAAGATATTGGCGGATGGAGAGTTGACGAAAGCCTTAACGATAAAAGCGCAGGCCTTTAGTGGTAAAGCGCGAGAAAAAATTACTGCCCTTGGGGGAACGGTCGAGGTCGTCTAACGATGCTCGAAGGTATACAAAACGCAGCGAAAATTGCTGATCTCCGTCGTCGTCTTCTTTT
>DATLYA010000293.1:0-10987 GCA_035575235.1 Candidatus Methylomirabilota bacterium | reverse complement strand
TACAAACAGATCTGTGCCGGGCATTTGCAGCCAGTGCTCGACACGCTCATCTATCTTAAGCGGCAGACCCACGTGTGGTTTGAGATTACCACCTTGTTGATCCCCGGTGAAAACGATTCTGACGCGGAGCTCGAAGCGCTGACGCAGTGGGTCGTAGAGCAATTGGGGCCCGACGTCCCATTACACTTCACCGCTTTCCACCCCGATTGGAAGATGCTTGATAAACCTCCTACCCCGCCTGCAACCCTGAGCAGAGCCCGTCGTATCGCCCGTAAGAATGGAGTGCGTTACGCTTACACCGGTAATGTGCACGATATGGAGGGGGGCAGCACCTATTGCCACCAGTGTGGCCAGCGCGTGATCGGGCGAGACTGGTATGTCCTGAGCGAGTGGCGTCTGACTCCGGATGGACACTGTCAGTTTTGCGGCGCCGCCTGTGCAGGGGTGTTTACCGGTTCTCCCGGAACCTGGGGGGCAAAACGCTTACCCGTCCGGCTCAGCCATTTCACGAACGGACTCGGGCGACCGCCCGGGAAGAGATCATAACGGACGCTTGGGCGATTCACGCCTATGACTCAGGGAGCGCCTGTTAGGGAACCGCATCAAACAGGAGTATGACGTCAGATATGGCGCAACCGCGTATTCCCTACGGCATCAACTCCGAGGAGCACGGCGACAGCCTTGCATTAGCTCTGCCGGATGCGTCTCTCGTGTTGTGGGAAACGTTTCTGCCGAAAACCGAGGCCGATGCCCTGTTTACCGCCTTACTCCAGGATACGCCCTGGAGACAAGAGATGATGCGTATGTACGGAAAAGCCCATCCGCTACCCCGGCTCACTGCCTGGTATGGTGATCCTGGCGCGCGCTATCGCTATTCAGGCATTGTCAACGAACCGCTGCCATGGACGCCGGTGCTTGCCGCCGTGCGCGGGAGAATCCAAGCCTGGACCGGGCACGCCTTTAACAGCGTCCTGTTGAATCTCTACCGCTCTGGGACAGATAGTCTCTCCTGGCATCAGGATAATGAACCGGAGCTCGGCGAGGCGCCGGTGATTGCTTCTCTGAGCTTGGGGCAGGTGCGTCTCTTTCAGTTACGCCATAGATTCCGGAAGGACCTCCCGCGCGTAGACCTTCCGCTTCCTCACGGCAGCTTGCTCCTGATGAAGGGCGGGACGCAACAGTACTGGCAGCATCGGATTCCGAAAACGAGCCAGCGAGTGGACGCTCGGCTCAATGTGACGTTCCGAACCATCATGCCTTGACCAGCGCTCATTGATCGTGGCGCGAGACCGCTGTTGGCGTCGGATGCGAGATGAAAGAAAAAGAGCAAACCGAGCAGCCATAAGCGTTCTCTTGGAACCGTGTCATCAGCTTGGCAACAATCAGTAGTTGGCTTATCTTTCCTCATAATGCTGGTTGATCTTCAGTCTGGCGCCACTATATGTTCCTGACAAGGCGTTATGCGGAGGGAGAGCTATGACTGAGAAACAACACCTTGATGAGCAATTGCAGCAACTTCATCACACCCTCCAGCAGCTGGAGTCTCCTGACGCCAGAGAGCGACAGCTCCTCCAGCAGCTGCAGCACGATATCCAGGCCGTGCTGACTCACGCCGACCGTCATAATCCCCCGCCCTATACACGCTTGGGCGAACGACTGCAAGAAAGCATTACGCAGTTGGAAACCTCACATCCTCACCTGACCCTGCTGATGGGACGGATCGCTGATATGTTGGCCCGCATGGGCATTTAAGCTGAAAGGAGGGTGGACATGATTGTTCCAGTGCGGAAAAAATACAAAGTCGTTACCGAAAAGAATGTTCCAATGAAAACCCGAGATGGGGTTACACTGTATGCGGACGTAATCCATCCGGATACGGACGGCCGCTTCCCGGTCCTGTTGAGCCGCACCCCTTACGGCAAGAGAGGGCTTGACGATCCCAATGGACCGTTTTCCCTCTATGCTCAGCATGGCTACATCTGTGTCATTCAGGACTGTCGTGGTCGTTTCGAGTCCGAAGGCGAGTATGACACCATCTTCCAGGAGATTCCCGATGGCTATGACGCCGTCGAATGGGCTGCACGCTTACCATGGTCGAACGGCCGCGTCGGCACTACCGGTCAGTCGTATCTTGGCCTTACCCAATACATGATCGCCTGTCACGAGCCCATGCCGCCGTCACTCGAGGTGATGGCTCCCGTTTCTGCTTCGTCCGACTACCATGCGAGTTGGATTTATCACACTGGCGGCGTCTCACTGTGGGGCTGGATGATTCCGTACGCCATCTTCAAAGGCCTCAACACCCTGAAGCGCAAGCAGCGACCCGATCTGATGGAGAAGATGAAAGAGTATGTCGAGGGAGGAGAGTTCCCGATTCCCCGTCACACCCGCTTCGGCCTGAACGCCTTCACGCCGCTCACCGATCGCTGGTACCGCCATCTGCCAATCAAGGATTGGGGTGAGCTGCTCAAGGAGACCGCGCCCTATGTCGCCGAGCACATCAAACACGCCGACGACGGCGAGTACTGGTATCGCGCCAACGTCAATCGCCATGCCGCCAGCGTCAACGTCCCGATGCTGCACGTCACTTCCTGGTATGACATCTTTGCTGAAGGGGGAATAAACGCGTATCAGAGCATTAAGGCCAACAGCCGCTTCGCCCGAGCGCGCAACGGCCAACGTCTGATTATCGGGCCGTGGGGCCACCTGTTGCCCTACACCGTACCCAGCTCGCGCGGTACAGGCGATATTGATTTTGGCCCCGCCGCGCTGATCGACCTGAACGAGACGTTGCTCCGCTGGTTTGATTATTGGCTCAAGGATGTGGACAACGGCGTCATGGAGGAGCCGCCGGTGACGATTTTCACCTTAGGTGAAAATCGCTGGAAAACCTTATCGGACTGGCCGCCGCCCAATATGCGGCAGGTGCGCTATTTTCTTCATAGCCAGCAAGGAGCGAATTCTCTGCGCGGCGACGGCGTGCTCTCGACGATTCCGCCGGGGCACGAACGAACAGATACCTATGTCTATGATCCAGACGATCCTGTGCCGTCTCTGGGTGGGAACAATCTCACCATTGACATTGGCGTGCAGGACCAACGTCCGGTTGAAGAGCGTGACGATGTCCTGGTCTATACCTCAGCCCCGCTGGAGCAACCCCTGGAGGTGACCGGGCCAGTGTCGGTTGCTTTATGGGCTTCGTCTTCGGCAGTCGATACCGATTTCACGGCCAAACTCGTAGATGTGCATCCGAACGGTTATGCGCAGAATCTCCTTGACGGCATCATTCGTGCGCGCTATCGGGAGTCAGCCAGCGCACCCAAGCTCATGGAGGCAGGAAAGCCGTATCTGTTTACCATTGATCTGTGGGCGACCAGCAACGTCTTTCTTCCTGGTCACCGCATTCGGCTAGAGATCAGCTCCAGTAACTTCCCGCGCTTCGACCGCAACCTCAACACCGGCGAGCCGTTCGGCGAAGGAACCAGAGGAGTCCCCGCCCGGCAAACCGTCTTCCACCAGGAGGACAAGGCTTCCTATATTCTCCTGCCTGTTATTCCACGATAGAACTGTCCCGCTCGTAGAGATGCAACGGTAGGGTGCGCTCTGTGCACCCTACTATCCTCCACTTCCATAATCGCTGAGCCCGGCGCTACTTCCTTCATTCTGCTGCTGGCTGCGCTTGCATGCTTGTTGCCGACAAGGGACATGTCTTGCCAATTTCCAACCCTAGCGCATGAATGAAGCGTCCATAGCCGACGAACGTGACAATCCGCCAGCCGAGGTCAATAATGTCCGCCTCAGTAAAATACTGCCGCAGCTCGTCAAACAACTCCTCCGACGCTAAGCGATGATCCCCAGCTAACACTTCGGCATAGTGAATGGCGGCTTTTTCGCGCGGCGTGAGCAGCGCGCTGTCCCGGTACCGAGGAATCTCCGCGATTAACTCTTCCGTTACCCCTTGTTGCCTTGCCAAGGCAAACCGCGCATGCAGTCACAAATTACACTCGTTCTGCTCCGCCACCTTCAAGCGCGCCAGTTCCGTCAGTTTCATATCCACGTTCCCGCGTGTTTCCGAGACCAGCGGGAAATAGAACTTGATGAAGGATTTAAACACTTCCGGTGCGTGGGCAAACACGTGCACGAACTCCGAGCCGCCCAGTTCCTTGTCATACTCGCGCATGACGGCTTGCAGCTCGGCATCGATCCGCTCAAACGGGACTTCACTGACTCGGGGCATACTCTTCCTCCTTCTGCTTGCGTGTGTATTCCTTCCCTCATCGCGGGGCTAGGCCCTCCTTAGGGCGGCGGCTCTGCTGTCGGCGGTTTTTGCGAGAGGGGCGCAGCAAGCGCCGCCACCGCCTGCGGCGGTCCAGCAATCAGCACGCTATTGGTCGGCGGATACGGCGCGACCTTCACCCCAGGGGGCGCAATCTGCGAGAGGGTATACGCGATCTCTTCTGCTCGGGCGTACTGTAAGGGCACGACCGCAACGGTTGATGCTTGAGAGCCGGGTTGCGCAGGGGTAATGGTCCATATCCCTGCCGCCTGCTGGGAGAGCGTATAACCGTGAAGAGCAAGCGCGGCAGTGAGCAACTGTATGGCTTCTGCGGGCGGGACTGGACGGGGGGCAAAGAGGGTGAGTTTCCCGGTGACCTGCGTCGGGTCAAAGAGAATTGTCATTTCCGTCACGGCGCTCACGGCGCGAATCACGGTGCTCAAGTCTTCATTCTCAAACGCAAAGGTCATAGCGCGGACAGTCTTAGCCAAAGCGGGAGCAGCAAAGAGCCAAAGCGCGAGCACAAGCCAAGTCCACGTAAGCTTCCATGGTCTTTGGGTGCGAGACGACAACATAACCACCTCGGTTGCTGAGAAGAGTCTTGCATATTTTCAGGCGCAGGGCAGGCGCCACAGTAATTTTTCTTCCGCGAGGAAATAATCGTCTGCTATGAGGGCGTTATCAAGACGAGCAGTGTTCCAAAAGACCGTACCGGCCTCTCACCCATTCCTGCAAAAAGAAACAAACGCAAGCAGACATATTCTACGGGGATCTATGTGGCGTCGGCGCGCCTCTGCTATCGTAGAGCTATGCTACGGCTTCTCTCTCGCGTGAGCCTTCTCTGGCGATGGATAGCAGTCTGTATGGCCTTCCAGTGGGGGATGAGCCTGTCTACTCAGGTGCAGGCGGCGGAAATCGTGATTCCCCTCACGGTGCGATTCGATCTGCTGACGCAGGAGTTGGCGCGCCAACTTTATACTCGGCCCGGGGGGATTGCCGCCGTTTGGTATGAGAGCGACTGTCGATACCTCTATCTCGACCATCCCCACTTCAGCCGCCAGGGTGAACAGGTGCGTTTCACCACTCATGGAGCTGGTAGTGCAAGCGCGAAAATCCTGAGGACATGCCTTGGTCCTCATTGGCATGGGTTTCTAGAGACGTTAGCGACTCCATACATAACCCCTGACTGGCAACTCCATTTTCAGGTCCATGACTCCAATCTCTACGACGAGGAGGGGAAGAAAGGCCTCCTTACCGGGCCTCTGTGGGATGCTGCTGAGCGTTTTTTCCTGTCAGACTTGACGAACTTCACTCTTAACCTCGCTCCCCCACAAGAGGAGCTCTTGTCTGTAGTCCGGATCTCGGTCAAACCGTCCGACGCAGCGCAAATCGAAGCGGTGCTGCAAAGCGCTGCTACAAAAACCGTAGAGGTGACGGACGTCGGAGTGGTCGTACAACTGGCCCTCACCGTTCCTGATGCGCTCGTGCAAGCGCCGCCGTCCCCGGCCCAACCAGAAGCCCCGCTGAGCCCAGCCGAACTTGAGGCGTACCAAAAAGCGATGGAGCGCTGGGATGCGTTCCTGGTGTTTGTGATCAAGGGCGTGGGAGGCGACATTGTCGATTCGCAGATCCGAGAGGACCTGATCGAACTGCTTCTGACCAGCCGCTATGAGCTGTTGCCCGTGCTCAGCGGCGAGGTCACTCAAGGTGAAGGCGACCCGGTTCGTCGCACCTTTATCGAGACCTGGCGCCGCCTGCGCGAAATTATCCAGAACGCCGAACAACGCAACCTTGTTGGAGACAGAATCCTGCGCTATGCCGCATTCATTAGCGCGGGCGACGCGCTCCTGGCGATTGATCAGGCGGCCCCGGGATTGGGGATTGAGATCTCTGCAGACGGACTGCGTCGTTTAGCTCGTTTGCTGCGGCCGGACGCGACAGAAGATCCCCTGGCGTACAGTACAGAGGTGGACCCCACACTCCGGACGCTGTTTGGCCTCCCTCCAGAGCTTGAATCTCCGGCGCTTTCTCCAGTTCCTCCCGTCCCCCAAAGCCATTGGAGCCCCGGAGGTGGATCAGGGTGGGTCACTCCCGCGTATGCAGCTGCAGAGGAGGACGGCAACCTCGCAGCCCTACGCCAGCGGCTTGACCGCTGGGTCCCAGAGCTTTCCGAACTGCCAGAATATCGTCCTGTGGTAGACAAACTGTTGCGGCTCATCATGGACCAAGAACTACAGGGCGCTTCTCTGCCGACTCCTCAGGGGCCGATTTACCGCACGCTGGTGCCAGCCGCCGCCTTAAAGGAGAGCTGCTGGCGTCACTATATGCGGAAGGGAGAGGAAATTGCTCCTCTCACTTCTCGAGCAGGAAGCGTGGGACTGATGCAGGTCAATCCATACATTTGGCGAGGATTCTACGACGTAAAGCAGCTCAAACAAAATCTCGTCTATAATACCAATGCGGGGGCCGAAATCCTCCTGCGCTATTTCCAAAAGTATGGAATTGAAGAGAGCAAGCAGACAGGAAACCCGGCGAACGGCGCCCGTGCGACGTATGCGGTGTACAACGCCGGCCCAAAAGCGGCGGATCGCTACCGTTCGCACAAGAGTAACGCGCGGGAGAAGGGAGTAGATGCCCAATTCTGGGACATCTACCAGGGGTTCGCCGCCAATGGCGAGGTGGACCTCTATGAATGCACCTGCAAGGGAAAAGCTGGGTGAAGAAGAGAGCGCCGAGGCGTCAAGGGCACTCGCCCCAGTTCTGGAACGGCAATGGTGGCATCTCTCCAGGACGTCTGAAAAGTGGGACAGGCGTCATTGCCAGGAGCCCGAGGGCGACGAGGCAATCTTTTTTCGGGCAACGATGGCTTCGCTGCGCTCGCAATGACTTAGAGACGTGACTTTTCAAACATCCTCTTCAGCGGTTTTCACTCAGGAGCGGCCTCTCTGGAGGCCAAAGACCCTTCAGCGCTCACTTTGGAGAACATACGCACCCCAGTTTCCTCACATGGTCTGCTGCCCAAGCGGAATCGGCACGGTCTGAATGATGCCGGCGCGAGGGAACGCCTGCATCGCGCGGACCAGAGTACGAATTGTCTTGCCGGACATAATGCCATCCGCAGCAAGCACGACCATGAAATCGTAGCGGCTTCCCCAACGACGGCGGCAGTCGGCGATGTTGTCCGCCTTCCACCCCTCATTGCGCTCGCGCCTGCGGTAGAAGATTTTTCCTTATAGTCGGGGCGATGCAGCGGATAATGGATCCGAAACCCGGCAAAACCCCGATCATCCGGGAGCTGGTCTTTCAGTCCGGTCTTTCCATAATCGAACATGTCCTTGCTGAAGGGCAGGGCTCGGACTGCGCCATCCTCGACGACATGCATAAGCACGGGCTCGCGATAAAGAAAGCCAAGGTGGAAGCATGGCGCCTCGCACAGCCCTTCTCCACGCCATAAAGACTGAGCCGGTTGGAAACGGATGTCACGGTAGCCATCATAGTGAAACTCAGCCAGCGACGGCAGTAACTGAAAGTTCGGCGGCGGGTAGGGTTGCGCAGCAAGCGTGCGCGCTTGTTCAACCACCTGCGTAAAGAGCGGATCTTCTTCTCCAGTCGCGACTGGAGCGAAATGCACGGCTAAGCACGTTACTAGAACAGCACTGACACGGGCTTTCTACCGCAACCCGCATTCCCACGCCAAGACGGATACTGCGGACACCGTAGAGTACCAGAGAATGGCGCAGGTGGTGGCCGGCGAGTACGCCGCCGTGCAAGCGCTGACGCGGTGAAAAAGGGCGGCAACAGAAGAACCCTCATTCGAGTAACCTGTTGCAACGCCTTTCCATCTTTTGCGCTCCTATGGTAGAGAGAGTCGCATGGTTGATTTTACTCCTCCACCACATGTCCAGACGACGGTCGGCAATATCCATCAGTTTATCAACGATGAACTCAAACCCATCGAGCGCGATTTAGCGGCGCATCTGGTGAATGAGCATCTCTACTTGCAGGAGAATGGCAACCTTGCCCCAGAGGTGCTGGCGGCGCAACGTCTGATTCGCAAGAAATCAGCAGAGCGTGGTTTTTACGCCCTCCATATGCCCAAGGAAGCGGGCGGCGGAGGGTTTAGTCTCACCGATATGTTCTTCGTCCATGAAGCGGTCTATCAGCATGGCATCGGCGTGACGCAGTGGATGCTGTCATGGACCGAGGGGCCCAACCGCATGCTGATGTTCCTCAATGACGAGCAAAAGCAAAAATACCTGTTGCCGATGGTGCGGGGCGAGCAGACCGCCGCGTACGCCATCACCGAGTATCGCGGCGGTTCGGATGTCCTGGGCATGGAGACACGCGGCGAACGCCGGGGCGATGAATGGGTCATCAATGGCGCGAAAGCCTATATTACCAACGCCCAATACGCTGATGTCATTTTTGTTTGCGCCGTGACCGATCCTGGCAAGCGCAGCGCGGGCGCTACGGTCTTCATTGTTGAGCGAGACGCCCCGGGGCTGAAGATTGGCCGCACCTATCGCACGATCATGGACGACGGCATGACTGGCGAGTTGATGTTTGACAATTGCCGCGTCCCACTGCAGAACACCTGGGGCAAAGAGGGAGAAGGATTCTATCTCAGTATGGGGATGATCAATTGGATTCGCGTGCGGCGCGGCGGCATGTGCACCGGGTTGGGCCAGTATCTGCTTGATCGCTGTGTCTCCTATATCAAGAACCGCCAGGCGTTCGGCGGCCCCTTGAGCCGCTTTCAAGCGTTGCAGTGGATGGTCGTTGACTCCTACCTTGATGTGCAAGCGATGCGTAGCATGTCGCTGCAATGTCTGTGGCAAGCTGATCAGGGCAACCTATGGACGCTGAAAGTCGATCCGCATCTCGTACAGATTGTATGTGCACTCAAGGTCTTTTGTGACGAGGCGCTCTACCGCGTTGCCGATCGCGCGGTGCAACTACACGGCGCGCACGGATTGATGAAAGAGTCTGGCATTGAAAAGATCTTCCGCATCGCCCGTAACCTGCGCATCCCCGGCGGCACGGATGAGATTCAGCGAGTCAACATTGCCAAGGCGTTGGGGTTGTAGGTTGTAAACCTTAGAACTTTGAGACAAAACTCCTGGACGAACTGTACAGAGCATGTCATTGCGAGAAACCAGAGGCGACGAAGCAATCTCGGTGTTCGGGCAAAGATTGCTTCGCGGAGTTTATCCTGAGCGAAGCCGAAGGGCTCGCAAGGATAGATTGCCCATTCAACAGCCAAGATAGTTTTGTCTCGTCATTCTTAGCAATCAGCATGATGACAAGGACTAATCAAGCTGTCTGTGAGCATCGCCGTGAAGAGCGGCGTGAATGTAATGCTGTTGCTTCTTGTGCAAGACGTTCGGAGAGCCATTGCTTGATGAACCATTGACAGCTTACTTCCCGCCGTTCAGCCTCACGCCGCAACTCATCCACAAGCCGGCGCGGCAGCCGAAAGGAAATGGCTTGGGTCATACTTCCGCGCTCTGCCCTAGGTTCAGGCTCCACGATTTCGGCGTGATCCATATCAACATATTTTCATGCAAATCGCCGCGGTGAGCGCTGTACCACTTCGTCTCCTCGTCTTCCGAATGGAAAGCAGGAATGCGTTTAAGAGAGTGCTTAGATTCTCTTGCCATATTTTCTCCTGAACGCAGGAGGAAGATCGTATGCCGTGACGGGTCGAACTACGCCGCCGCCTCGATCCCGATACTCAATAAAAAGGGCTCTTCCTCCATCGGTGCGACCGAAAAGACACCAACGGTCGGGCGGCAATGCAGTGGCGTGCTGCATCAGCCCGTGACCTCTACGTACTCAACCTGGCTTGAAGGAAGGGGAATGGGAAGTCCATCCTCCCGCAGCCCGGTCAAGTGTAGTTCTATCGCTTCACGGATCAGCGCCTCGGTCTCCTTAATTGTCGCCCCCGTAGCGATGCAGCCGGGAAGATCAGGGACGTAGGCCGAGTAGTTGTTGTCAGCCTTTTCAATCACGATAGCGTACCGCATAAAATCCTCAGTGCTTGAGTCCTGCTTGTTTGAGGATGCTGTTGAGGGCGCCCGGTGCGATATCGTCACCGGGCTTTCCAGCAACAGTTACACGCCCAGGTTTGGTGAGATGCTTAAACTGTCGGTGACTCCCCTTCGTCGCGACCAGATACCACCCGTCATCATGAAGCATCCGTAGCACCTCACTGACTTTCATATAGCCAACATACCAAGATCCGAAATTGGAGCAAAGCGAAATTCTTTGTCACGAGTTCAGCACTCACTTGAGTCCCGCCTTGACAACCTCCTCCTCCAGCACGGATACTTGCCAGCCAATGGAGAAACAAGGAACTCAATCATCACTCATCAGGCAAGATCCCGAAGCGGATTCGCCTCACGCCTTACCCCTTACGTCTCACGAGGCGGCGGCGCGGGGCGGGCTGTTCTACGGCTGGATTGTTGTTGGCTGTGCATTTGCCATTCTCTGTATCGCCTACGGTATTCAGTTCACCTTTGGCGTCTTCATGCCTGCGATCTCGGCAGATACGGGATGGGATCGCGCCATCCTTTCATTGCCTTACTCACTGTATGTTTTTATCTATAGCGCTTTAGGGGTGGTCACTGGCCGTTTGACTGACCACTGGGGTCCGCGCCTCGTGCTCACCATCGGCGGCTGCCTCCTCGGCAGCGGCATTGTCTTGATGAG
>DATLYA010000292.1:0-39045 GCA_035575235.1 Candidatus Methylomirabilota bacterium | reverse complement strand
GACCGCCAATCGTGAGCGCGCCCGACAGCTGGCGCCACGTCTGGAGGCCGGCTTTATTGCGATCAATGGGCGCGTCGCTTCCGATCCGCGCTTGCCGTTCGGCGGCGTGAAACGTTCCGGCTATGGCCGCGAACTCTCCGCTTTCGGCATCCGCGAATTCGTCAATATTCAGACCGTGTGGATTGGGCCCGAGCAACCTTCAGCGGCGCGGAACGCAGAGTAGTCAGCGGCGCGCGAGGAGAGTCTCGAGCGTATCGTGCATATGGTCGGCCGGCTTTTATTTGGCCTCGTCAAACCGTAACTCTTTGGACAACTTTTTAAACAGTTGCGCGAGGAGCTTTGACGCCTTTTCCGTGGTTTTTTCGCCGTCGAGCCTGATGTCTTTGACGGCGTCAAGCAACGTGTTGACAAACTTCCGCACGCTGTCGGCGGAAACCACCTGGGCGTCGGCTCCCTCAACTTCAAGCGCAGAAAAGGCGGAAGAAGCTGCAGCGGAAGCGTTAGGGGAGGGAGAAACTGCAATTTGCTCGGGAGCAGCGGGAGACAAATTGCCCGGCGTCACAAACTCTTCTTTGACCTGCTGCGCTACGGTCACTTGTTGCTCATGCCTCTCCTGGGGGTTGTTTTTCTGAAGTTTCTATCGGCGACCAGCGGCGGAACTTGATAAAGAAATAAGCAGCGCATGTGCGTCCGTGCAGGCGGTTAGGCGTCAGCCTGGCGTGTTTGTCGGGCGCGCGCCTGGGCCCCACCAGGCAGCTAAGTCTTGCACGAGCGCCGTATAGGTGTCGAGAGCACTGGGCTTACGCACGAAGCATTCCACGCCTAAAGATACAGCCTGAGAAACATCTTCGTACGCCTGTGAACTGGTCATAATTACGACGGGAATGTCGCGCAGAGCTGGATCGTTACGCAAGATATTTAACACCTCGCGTCCCTCTGTTCCGGGTAAATTGAGATCAAGCCCGATAAGATCGGGCCAGATTTCTTCCGTAGACAACCTGCTCTGTTGCAGAAGCGCCAGGGCGCAGTCGCCATTTTCCGCCACCTGCATTTCCGTAGGCACGGAGCTCTGCTGAAAGGCTTCGGTAATCAACCGAACATCGCCGGGATTGTCCTCAACGAGTAAAACTCGCAATGGCTGTTCCTCACTTCTCACTTGCGGTCGTATCTTCATCAGTCATCTCCGGTGCTTAGGACATCTCCTCAAAAAAGGCTCGGGAAAGCGCTCTCAGCAGGAGTCGGCAGCTTCCTCCTAGAAGGTGATTGCAACGCTCTCAGCCGTATCCGAGCGTGGTCTTCATTGTAGCAAAACGAGAGACGCAACGACACTAGAGACTGAGGCGGAAATGATCACAATGGGTGAACTCTTCTTACGCCAGAGACTGAGGATACGCAGTAGAGGACGCCGTTACGCAAAGAGAAAATAGCGTCACTAAGAAGAGAGTGCTGGGCGCCAAACTCACCGGGCAGCTTGCGTGTCCGGGCGAGACCAGGATAGTTGCTGAGGGATTGCGCCAGATCAAATCCAACCATACTGCGCCATACCGGCGTGGTGACCAGGATATGACCGCGGCGTTCTCGATACCCTGACGAGCGGTTCGTGAGAAATGGATGCGCGGGCAATATTCCACCTCGCGGGCAGAATCGCCGCCGTCGCAGCGCGTCCCAATACGGGACCAGGGACACTCATCGTTCTTCGTGGTGCACGGCGTCGAACAAAATGTTCGCCAACGCCACGAAAAACAGCGCGCCCACAATCGAGCCGATGAAAACCGGGAAGTTTACAAGGTTAAAGCTAGACGGGACGATAGTATACATCCCGGCGATGTTATACATCCCCAAAAGCAGCGCCAACAGCAGCCCGGCCAAGAGAGCGCCGCTACTCCCCGCTAGGATATCAATAATAAGGTAGGGTTCGACGCTCCGCCGGGTGATCACACTGACGACCGCACCGATCATGGCGCCAACAGCGAGCCATACAATAGCGTCTAGCATAATGCTCCCTCCGTAGGAATCGTCCAGACCGAAAGAGGAATTCTCAGTCAGGATGGGAACGCGTTCTTGTTCTTTTTTAGAGAGCAAATACTGCGCCCAGCGGGCCTGTAATCCAAGAGAGGCAAATAAAAAACAGAACACAAGCGTACCGTCTGGATGTGCTTGGGGTGTAAATAGCTTTAACAACTCCATAGACATGAAAGAGAGCCCTGACAACGCTCTCTGGTATAATAGATTGTTGTAGTCGCTTTGACGTGAGCCGGCAGGGGACGCTGGGGCGAGCCTGAACGGCATACCGCTAAGATTTGAGCCGATCAACGGACTTCACCCTCAGCGCGCGGATGTTCTAGCCAACGGGTGAGTCCTTCGACGAAATGCCGCATCCACTCATTGCCTTGCTGGGAGGCGGCAACCAGTTTTTCTTTCGGCAGCCAGACCCCTTGGCAACTTGGACATTCGTTAATCGGCTCACTATGGACAAGGCGCTGACGCAAGCGTTCGCCGCATTGTGGGCAGCGTGCGCGGGCAAGCTCGCGGATGGTATGCTCGCGTTCCACTTCCCGTGCGTGTTTCAGCTTTTCGAGCAACTCCCGATCGCGCTCGGCAAAGTATTGATCCTCTTCCCCGCGCTCCTTCAGACGGATTTTCTCCCCTAATGGATCTCGCTCGCTCATGATAGCGCCTCCGCATCCCGCAGAGAGCATTGGCCGTGCCGACAATACTGAGAGCAAAAAATGAGCGTCGTCAACATGAGGACGCCTAGCGCCCTTACGGATTAAACTTCTTTGTTAAGTCGTGAACTAGTCCATCGTGTGACAAAAAGCGACTGATATAAGCGACGATGTCGCAAAATTCCACACAACAAACGGCTCCTTTCCTGTCGGAGGAAGAATCATGGTTGCCGAAAAGTCAGTCTTGGCGCCTGAGAAGCACGATGAGCATGGCGCCGGTTATGCTCCCTAAAAATGCGCTCAAGAACCTCGGTATTGAGCGCCGGAAATTGCGGACTCATTCCCCCCCCCAGGCCATTCGATGACGAAAGGAGGATGCCAGGCGATGCTTCCTAAACTTCAGGAATACCTGGAGGCTCATCACGTCAACTATGAGGTGCTGAATCACCGAATAGCCTATACTGCTCAGGAAACCGCCGCCGTTCAGCATATCCCTGGAAGAGAGGTGGCGAAGGTCGTAATGGTGAAGAAAGAAGACGACTCCCCAGTGATGCTCGTGTTGCCGGCATCTCACCGAGTGGATTTCGCGGCGCTTCAGGAAGCTATACATGCTCGTGTGGTTCTCGCACAAGAGCAGGAGTTCCGCGCACTCTTCCCCGGATGTGAGACGGGGGCAGAGCCGCCCTTTGGCAACTTGTTTGATCTCGAAACGATCGTCGACGCCGCGCTGACTTATGATGAAACGATTGTCTTCAATGCCGGATCACACCAGCAAAGCATACGCATGCGCTACGAAGATTTTGCCCAACTCGTCCACCCGCGTGTGGCAACCTTTGCTCATCCCTCTGTACCCTCACCGCCCAAGAACCCCTATGACGAGCCCTAATCGCTCCAGATCACTACCTGCTTTCATCGTCAGGGGGTTAGCGCTAGAAGGAAGAGGGAAAAAGGATGATGTGAGACAATTTTATATTCATTAACATGGCGCGTGACATGTTGTCTCGATGACAAGCCTTGGCAACAAGATTACGATAGCGCTCCTGACTGCTATCCTGGTGGTCATGACGCTCGAAGGCTATTTCAGCTTTCAGCGTGTACGGAGAAGCCTGCTTGCGGATATTCAGCGCGAGGTTGCCTCGATAAGCCGAATTGTACGGGCAACTTTAGAGTCGGTGGGAGAAGCGGCGCTCAGCTCACGGTTCGAGCAACTCGCACCCTATGTGCAGGATACTGAACGCCTTTTAGGGTTGGCGTTGTATGACAGAGGGGGACAGGTCATTGCCCTCTCCCCCTCCCTGCAAGGACATGCGCTCCCAGAGGCGGATATCACTCACATCATGACCTCTAGAACGCCAGTCGAGGGCCTATGGCGCGATCATACCGCTTCACGATATTACCGTATTGAGCCGCTCTACAACTCCCAGGCGCAAGGCATCGCCGCGGTTCTTCTCCTTGAAGATGTTTCGTTTTTTTCCCGCGAGCTGCGGGTGCAGGCGTGCTACATCGGGGGCGTTACTTTTGGGCTCTTCGTACTCCTGACCGGACTCGTGGTTTTGATCATTCGCCAAGGCATTACCCAACCTCTGCAGGGGTTTACTCAACACCTTGGACAGCTCGGGCAGGGGCAGGTTGATCTTCGGGCACACGCCAGTCGTCGCGACGAGCTTGGTCGTCTCGCGCAAGCAATCGATCGGGTATGGGACCGTGTGGCGGCGGCGCAGCAACAAGCCCTCATGGAGACCGCCGAAAAGTTACGCCTGGAGCGCGCGCTACGCCAATCAGAGCGATTTGTCGCTTTAGGCCAGCTGGCCTCACGTCTCGCCCATGAAATTGGCACCCCGCTTAACATCATCAAAGGCCGGGCGCAACAACTGCAGCAACGTGCAACCCTGACGGAAAAGGAACGATCGTTTTTGACCGCCATTGTCTCTCAGATCGAACGGATCAGCCGCTTTATCCGTCAACTGCTCACGCTCGCGCGGCGACCTGAACCGCGCTTCCGTATCCTATCGGTCAATGACGTGGTGCGGCGCAGCTGGGAGGTCATCGGCGACCGCGGCGCGGATTCTGGCGTCGAGATGACGCTCGATCTGGCGGACAATCTCCCTCCGATCCTCGGAGATGCGGACCAATTACAAGAAGTTCTGCTCAATCTGACGACCAATGCGCTCCAGGCAGTTGGAACGACAGGCCGAGTTCTCCTGAGCACTCGGGTGCGTCAAAACAGCGATGGAGAGCAACCCCAGACTGTAGAGATCATCGTTCGCGACACTGGGCCGGGAATTGCGCCGGAGGATTTACCGCATGTCTTCGAACCTTTCTTCACCACTAAAGGCGCAATCGGCGGTAGCGGTATGGGCCTACCGATCAGTCGTGAGATTGTCCACAGCCATTGCGGCGAGATTTCTATTACCAGCGAGCCCGGACGCGGAACCTGTGTCGTGGTAGCATTACCGGCAGCAGATCGCCAGCAAGCATCTGTTCCTCAACCAGCAGTGATCGCCCAAGGACATTCATCATGACAACGACACATCGCGGACACATTCTCGTGGTTGATGACGATCCAGAGATGGACGCCTTTCTGCTCGACTTGCTGACAGAAGAAGGTTATACCGTTGACGCTTATGACAAGGGTGCTGATGCGCTAGCTGCCTTGGAGAAGGCTCGTCCAGACCTATTGATTACCGACATGGTGATGGACCGATTGCATGGCATGGAGGTATTGCGTGCGGCGCATCAGCGTGACCGCGACCTGCCTGTGTTGATCATCACGGCGTTTGGCACCATTGAAAGCGCCGTCGAAGCGATGCGCGCCGGAGCATTCTACTATCTCACCAAGCCGTTTAACAATAGCGATCTCTTGTTCTTCGTTGAACGCGCGATGGAAGAACGATACTTACGAACAGAAGTCCACCGCTTACGGCGCGAGGTGACTACTCATTACCATTTCGATCAAATAGTTGGTAAAAGCGCCGCCATGCAGCGGGTATTGAGCTTGATAGACCGGGTCAAAGATAGTTCGCTCAATATCCTGCTGACGGGGGAAAGCGGCACGGGGAAAGATCTTGTGGCGCGCACCCTGCATTACCAGAGCGTGCGCAAGCACGCTCCGTTCGTCGCCGTCAACTGTGCGGCGATCCCCGAGCAATTATTAGAAAGCGAGCTGTTCGGATACGTACGCGGGGCGTTTACCGACGCCCGGCACGATAAAAAAGGCTTGTTTGTGGAGGCGCACGGCGGCACCCTTTTTCTGGACGAAATTGAGGAACTTTCCCCGCTCCTGCAAGCCAAACTGTTACGCGTAATCGAAGATAAAGAGGTGCGGCCGGTAGGGGCGACGAAAGGCGTAAAGGTCGAGGTTCGCATTCTCGCGGCGACCAATCGCGATTTGAGCCCCACCGTCGCGGCGGGAAGATTCCGTGAAGATCTTTTTTATCGTCTGAATGTTGTCGAGATCGTTCTGCCTCCCCTCCGTGAGCGCCCTGAGGATCTCCCACTCCTGATCCAACACTTTATGACGCGCTCCGCGCAAACATCCTCGGCGCGCCGTCTGTCACCAGAGGCGCTGCGCATCTTGCTGAATCACACCTGGCCGGGGAATGTGCGTGAGTTGGAGAATGTCATTGAGCGCGCCCTTGTGCTGTGTCAGGGAGAAGCCATTACTCCAGCCGACCTGCCGCCGCGCTTAACTGGCGGCGCGCCTCCCATGCTAAACCTTCACGACGCCCTCCTGCGCCGAGCCTCGCTGGCGGACTTGGAGCGCGAGTATATTTTGCTGGCGTTAAAGTGGAGCGACGGCTGCAAGAAAGACGCTGCCGATCTGCTCGGCATTGATCGTCGCACCCTCTATCGGAAACTGGAAGAGTATGGCGGCGGCGCGCATGAGCTTCCTCCCCCTCCCCCTCACCAGAATGGTGAAGCCTAGAAGGGAACTTTCGGTCAATCCTGTCCAGGGGCCGCCTATCTGCACGGCGCCCGTATTCAGATCGCCTTCTTCTTTACTTTCTTGTGGGTGAGCAGCC
Organism: Candidatus Methylomirabilota bacterium; assembly: GCA_035575235.1. GTDB lineage: Bacteria > Desulfobacterota > Binatia > Bin18 > Bin18 > SYOC01. Next base: position 32,357 of record DATLYA010000292.1, on the reverse strand, counting down.
CCGCACGGAGGCAGTCTGGATCGAGTCCCAACGTCTGACAGATGGTCACAAAAGAGAATGGTCCCTTATCGTTCTGACTAGCGACCCACTCATACGCTTCACGAAAAAACTGCTGTTCTCGCATCCGTCTGGCGTGACGGTACCGCTGAAGGTCATACAGCGCACTCTCCAGGACGGCTGCCATGAGCTTCTGTAGAGGAGTGAACCGCTCGCATCGCGCGAAGAGCAACTCATGCTGCGATGGGAGTAGAATCTCCGGGCCAAGAAGAGACCCTAGAAAGTTCGCCTCATAGTTGTAGAGCCGGGGAGAAGATCGCCGCATTGACTTCACTACCTTCGCAGACGCCCCTCTGTGGGTTCATCCGGTCACATAGCTCATTACGTCGCCGGTCGTTCGGAGATGACCCTGCGCGGCGCCCTCTGGAGCACGTTGTTGCCCAGGAAACTCAGAAACACTGCACGGACCGTACCACTTACCACATCTCACAGTTGCCAGAGAACTATGGACGAAGAATCTCAAGGCGGCGGCGACACGAAATTCTGCGCCTCCATGGCGGTATGGGTGAGCATGCCTCTACAAATTTCCAGGGACGCGGCGCTACAGCAGTTTTTCCGCGCGTATGACCTTTGCAGAGGAAATGGACGTTGACCAAGCGGCTAAAGCCGGCGGGAATGCCATGGATGAGTCTGTCTCAGAGGCTTCGACACGCTGTGGCGCCGCCTGCTTGTCGGTGTTCGGACTTCGGCCTCGGCGGGGGCTCTCCGCACCTACGCTAGCGCTGGTCAGCCCTTCCCAGGAGAATGCAGCGTAGCCCTTCCGGGTGGCCTCTGCTGACGCCAGCGGAGCTCGTCGCAGCCTCCGCTCTCTTTGCACTTGTAAAAATAACGGAGAGTGATATTGTGTGCTCTGAATTTGAATTTTTTCGCTTTCTGTTCGTCTTCTTTGTTAGTATACCCTCTTTCCCCTCCGCTCTTCCCTCTAACGGGTTCTCCTCCTTGCCCGTTGGAGGGGGAACCGGGAAGGAGGGAAATGTACGATGGAGTTTACTGCAATGTCTTTTGCTATTCCTGGTGGACCATCAGCAACAACCTCAGCCCCGACTTTCTCTAGCCAGAGCAAGGCCGATCGTAATCAATTGGAAGACAAGATTCGGCAGGTAATCGATGGGTGGAGCGAAGAAGAGAAAGCCACGGCGTACCTCTATCTCTATGCTTCTGGCATGGATCTCGAGAAAGCGAAGAAGATTCGCCGGAAGGCGGGTTTTGTCACATAATGGAGCGCGTTCTGATCAATGCGCAACAGAGGGGGTAGGAATGAACACCATCTATATTAGCGATGACCAACGGCAACTCCTGATTGACCTCCTTGACAGAGAACTCCTGAGTCTCCAGAAGGAGATCATGCATACTGACACTTACGACTATCGACAGTTCTTAAAAGAGCGAGAACGTGCGCTCGACCGCTTGCTTCATCACCTACAGACGCAAGCACGAGCAGGGTCAAACAGCCAGTCATCTATCGAACCGACAGCGCCACCGCGTGAATATCAACTATGATTCGGGGCAACAAAGGAGGCATTCATCATGTCAGTGACCGTCAAGAAAGTCGTCCTCTGGCGTCGGGAGGTGGACAACCAACCAGGGATGCTGGCGGCAACGTTAGCACCGTTAGCCGCCGCCGGGGCGGATTTACAGGTTGTCATGGGGTATCGGTATCCCGGCAACGAGAGCCGGGCGGCTATTGAGGTGTATCCGGTCTCCGGCAAAAAGGCGACCGCAGCAGCGCAAGCGGCTGCGCTTGCCGCGTCGTCCATTCCAACATTACTCGTCGAAGGTGACAACCGAGCTGGACTTGGAGCTGCAACAGCTCAGGCGCTCGCCGACGCCAATATCAATTTGAGTTTTCTTGTCGCCCAAGTTATTGGCAAGAAGTATTGCGCGGTCTTCGGATTCGCAACTGAAGCGGAGGCGAACAAAGCCGCACGCTTGATTAAGCGAGCAGCAGAGGCAAAGAAAACGGCGGCAACCAAATCAAAGGCAGGAGCGAAGACGAGGGAGATGCGCAAAAGACGGCTAGCCTCTCCATCCCCGGCGCGGGTTCAGGTCTCACCCCAAGGCAGCACGGCAGTAGAGTCAGCCGCGCAGACGCCTCCATCGTGAGAACTGCTAGCGATTCTCCATCATCACGATTCCTCTCCCAGTCATGCCGTCTCGCGGCGGGTGGACGCGAAGAGTCCTGGGCTTATGCGTGTGGCGTGGGTTTTGCTCCCAACAGTGATGAGCAGAACAAAGGAGAATGTCTCATCATGACGCCAGAGGAACAAAAAAAAGAACTCCTCCGAAGGTATTTCCGAGAGATTGTGGACAAAGGCAATCTCGAGGCGATCCCTAAGTTTGTCTCATCCGACATCGTTTTCTGGGGCCCGTACTCGTCTGAACCCATCCGCGGCGTGAAAGCATTCACAGAGTTAATCGCCATGCTGCACACCGCCTTTGACGATTTCCAGGTTACGGAGGAGGAAATGATCGTAGAGGGGGACACCGTCGCCACACGCTGGACTGCGTCAGGCGTGCACCGTGGCGAATTTATGGGGACTGGTCCGTCTGGAGAACCATTTCGATTTACCGGCACGGGGTTTTACCGAATTGCAGCAGGGAAGATCGTGGAAGCATGGTCGCTCAACAACAGCGTGGAAGTCATCCGCCAACTTGGCGGTGCTCCCACTACTGGCAAAGCCACAACTGATGCAAAAGAAAACTGACCGCTCTCTGCATGAAGCGCACCTGAACACCGGCGATCTATCAGCAACATTGCGCAAACATCCTACTCTGACAAAGAATCACACAGGAGGGCCCGGTCATAGGACTGCTTCTCTTGGAGTTTCCGGTAGAAAGCCTCTATCCTGAGAGCGGCATCCCGGTCGGTCAGAATGCCGCACAGCTTTCACGCCTCTACCGCCGTCACGCAGCCGACGTTTTTTCCCCACATTGCTTGGCAAGCATCCGCAACGGTCATCTCTGGCGAGATGGTCACAACGGGCCGCTGACAGAATTTCTGTAATGACATCAGACACCTCCTCAGCGAAGAACTTATTCGCTGGGTTCACATATCGCGGGGAACCAAGTCCAGATCCAGGTACACGTTGAGCGCTTCCCGAGCGTCCACGACTGGCGTGTAGGTAATCCGTTCTACCGCCGGCTGCGCCCGAAATTCGAGAGTGCGCCGGATATTCGCCATCACCTGCTCGGTGAGATCGGCGATGATATATAGCTCTCCCCCGCCGATGTCCGCCACTGCATTTGAAAAATCCGTCAACAACAGTATGTTGCGAATTTCGATCATGATTTACCTCGGACGAACTAATGGCGCCAGCAGCGAGTAGTGCATACTGATGAGAATCCATTTCCCTTCTGACTGCGCGTAGGTGAACATGTAGCGGCCGTCTGAGTAGTGGAATGGGCCATTCTTCTGTTTGGTCGCCAGGCGAAAATTTCCCCACGCTACCCCCGTCGCGCCAACAACTCTGAATTCGGGGTCAATCGGCGTAAAGACGGCGTACTCATAGTCATTAAAGTATTCCTGTACGGCCTGGCGAAAGCCGTCCTTCCCTGCGATAGGGAAAGGAGAGAAAATGCCAACAAGGATCATCTGATTGTCTACCGGAGCAAGGGTCGCGTTGAGGTCTCGTCGGTTGAGCGCATCAATTTCGGCGTTAAAGCCGGCTTTCAGGGCGGCCAAATCTTGGCTGTAGACAGAAGATGGAAGACCCAGCAGCGCCACCATGACCGCTCCACAGACGGTGCTGCGCATGTTCATTGCTCTTTCTCCTCCTTCTCGTTTGGATTGCTGCCAGCTCACGCTCCGGAGTAAGACCGACTAATGACCCTGGAGCGGAGAGAGGTGTAGCGCAGCCAGGAGCCACTTACTGTCCATCTTAGTGTAGGTAAAAGTGTAGCGACCATGAATGGCTTCGCGCGGTCCGATCTTGGGGTACTCTGTGATGGTGTACGAACCCCAGGCGACCGCGCTGGTCCCGATGATGGCGAATTCTGGATTCACTGGTCTGAAGAGCACACGAATATGATCGGCGTAGTAATCTTGCACCAGTTGCCGCAGGTTGTCTTTCCCTTTCGTGGCGAAGGGCGAGAGGACGCCGAACAAGACGACCCCATCATGCGCTGAGCCGGAGAACGCTTCAGCATTTTGCGCATTGAATAAACGAATATCCTTATCGAAGACCGCTCGTACATCAGCAAGGTCGTCACCTTGCGTCCGTAGTGGGGCTACCAACATTGAGCCGACGACCCAGGCAAGTATGATGTGTCTGTGCACCCCCATAGCTTCTTCCTCCTTTCTCTTTACTGTTTCTCCTCTAACGGTCAGGGAGAGCTTGCGCCAGCGCTTCATGGTTGGCCGCTCGTTGCTCGTGCTCGTGTTTTTGCTGGGCAAAGTAGTGAATGACCCGCTTGGTGCGCTGCACCATTAGCCGCCGTCCCTGAGGATTCACCGTCCCAGAGGATCGATCACTGCCGTCCTGATAGATGCGCGCCATGAGTTCGTATCGTTGGATCGCGTGATCGAGCCGCGCCGCCTCCTGACGATCCTTCATCGCCTGCGCCCGATGGTATCCTGCATCCCTCAGTAGATTGCGCTCAAGTTCCTGGCCATTCGTCGGCGTCGTGTGCGGCAAAAGAAGACACAAGGCCACAAAGACGATTGTTGACACACGGGGCACGCACGTTCGCATAAGCCACACCTCCTGTTAGGGTTCCTCTTGCCTGGCTGGAGTTTGCACGAGGCGAATCAGTCATAGTCCACACGGTAAGTAGCGGGCGTGGCCTATGGCAGGCTCGCCTCTCCTATGCGCAACGGGTCGCCAGTCGCGGCGTGCTCAACGTGCTAGACGACTTTCATCCCCTGTTGCTGAAAAACCTTGGCGAAATCCATGGCGGGGTGGATATCGAACTCCACCTCTTTCCAGTAATCAATCATTTTGCGAATGTCTTCATGACTCTCCGCCTCAAACACGTAGACATCCGGGGTATGAGTGCCAAGGGAGCCATAAAAGCCGACTGTGCGCAGACCGGCCGGACGGTCGCCTTCGTTCCACCATTTGCGCGACTTGGCCATGAGATCCACATTGCCGAGCACCGTACCGGGTTTGTTCTTCACGAATGCGATGTACAACATACCACTGCCTCCCTTTTCGAGTTGAGGATCAAAGGTGGAGCTATGATCGACCCATCTGTTTTGGGCCTTTCAGTTTCTCGCGGAACTGCGACGTCGGCATCGCCGGAAGCGTCATGATGTTCACCGTGCCGCGCGAACCGAGATCGACGGACAGATGCGCGGCGGTTTCGTTGTCCGGAGCTTCGATGATCGTGACAAAGTCATAGGCTCCCAACACCGCGTACTGCTCTTTCACTGTGCAGCCAAACTCGGCGATTTCCTGATTGACGGCTTCAAGACGATCTGGATTCTTGTGCAGGGTCTGTCGTCCCTCGGGTGTGAGCGTGCTGAGTAAAATATAGGTAGGCATATTATCCTCCTTTTGGCGTCTGCCATGGTTAAAGCGAAACCCAACGTTGCTCCACACGCCAGCTTCTCTCTGCCGGAGAGTCGCAAGCAGGCGGGCTGCGGTTCTGTTGCTTGGTCACGGCGCTACTCCTCTGAGATGTTTATTCGAGCAAGAAATAAGCCAGCGGTGCGACTGGCACGATTTTTGGTAAAAGAGCGTATTCATCAAGCTCCCGACGCGCCGGACACGGATGACAGACAGGAGGAGGCGACAGATCACCCTCGCAGGAGGCAGCGCTCATGAAAGTTCGTGATCTATTACAGGTCAAGGGGTCGGCGGTCATAACCATCCACCCGCAGGCCACCCTCTATGATGCCTTGACCGCCTTGGTCCACCATCGGATCGGCTCGTTGGTGGTGCTAGACGACGCCGGCAAAGTCGCCGGGATCATTACCGAACGTGACCTGCTGCGCGAATGTCTGACCCGAGGCGAGCAACTCAAGGCCCTCCAGGTCCGCGACGTCATGACGACCCATCTTATTATCGGCGTGCCAGAGGATCAAATTGGCTATGTCATGGGGATTATGACGCAGAACCGCATCCGGCGCCTGCCGATCATGCAGGGCCAACACCTTGAGGGACTCATCTCGATCGGCGATGTGGTGAAAGCACAGTTAGAGGAAACCGAGTTCGAGAATCGGTACCTGAAGGAATACATTCAGCGTCAATGATCAACCACCGTACTGTGAACTTGAGTCACCTAGATCAAACCACAGCCCATTCGTACCCGGTCCGCTGTCCCCCTTGAGGAGGGTCCTGCTGAGCGGCGCGAAGCATCTGACCGTTGAGACCCTTCGCGGCGCTCAGGGTGACACGTGAGTGTGCCGGACAGAAAATTTTGGTGGCACAGGCCCCGGTTGAAGGTCTCCTCAATGTCAAAGCGTCAGCCGTACTCGACGAAGGTCTGTACGCTAAACCAAACGCCACGAGAGTGGCGCACCAGGGTTGTCACCCTGACCGCAGGGCAGGGTCTCAAAGAGCGCTGCTGCGCTGCGCTCAGCCTGCCAGTCCTGCAAAAGCCCGGCGGAAAGTGGACGACTGTGATGCACTCCGGTTTAGTGGGTTCCTCGCTGGCCACAGACCAGCACTCTCCGTTTGTACTGTGGCGGGCTACAGCGAGGGAGACGGGGCCGAACTGCTCGGCGGCAATCGCTACCGTTCAGGGGCGCATAAATCGGCTATACCCTTTCGAACGCGGCAACTTCCCGCTCATTTCCCTCGCGTAGACCGCTATTCTCCCAAACAGCCCGGTGATCAACACCGTTCCCCAAAACGACATGTATTGTTTCTTGCTCACTTTGAGGTGTTTTTCATGTCGCGAAGATCATCTTCAGGGCAATGAAGAGAAGGGCGATCCCGAAGACCCTCTCCAGTACCGTATCAGACAGGCTCGTGGCGAGCTGAGCACCCAGCAATCCACCAACAAAGAACCCCAGACAAATCAACGCGGCAATTTTCACCTCGACATACCCGTGCGTGTAGTAGGTCCACGCGGCCAGAATACCGATGGGAGGCACCAGCAAGGCCAGCGTCGTGCCCTGGGCTTGGTGTTGCGAAAAGCCAAAGAGAAAGACCAGTGCTGGGACGATAATGACACCCCCGCCAATTCCGATCAGTCCACTGAACACGCCAGCGATAACGCCTAAGAACACATACAGCACGGATGTGATCATCGCCGTCCTTCTCTTCCCCTTCCCCGGATCAGCAGCACAGGGCAAAGCGACTCGCGCACCACTCGCTCGGCCACACTGCCCATAAAGACATGGGCCAGTCCCGTCCGTCCATGCGTCACCATCACGATCATGCCTGCCGCAATACTCTCTGCCGCTGCTAAAATACCTGTGGCGGGGTCGCCGCTACGAACGAGAATGTGGTAGCAAATGCCCTCGTTGAGACAGTGATGCGCCATCTCCTGCACTTTCTCCCTAGCGACCTTCTCCGCCCAGCCCAAATCTGCCCCTCCACTCTTTTCGTCACGACGATACAGCTCAGAGGGAAGGCTGACCTCCTCTGTCGGCAGCACATAGAGCACATAGAGCTTCGCATGGTGCTGCCGGGCAAAATAGGCGGCATACTCCAGAGCCATGAGAGAGTTTTCGCTCAAGTCTGCCGGACAAAGAATCGTCCGCACTGGCTCAACCATTAGTCATATCCTCCGTCATGAGAGACAGCACGCCGCGCAGCCAATCCATCAAGACACACGAAACGGCTTCCGGGTCCGCCTCGCCCAGGGGGAAATAAAAAGTTGGCGCAAAGGGAGAAGGTCACATTCGTGGGTAAGCGGCTCGACATGCCAAACAGTTCACACATGACATCCCCTTTTTACCAGGCCCTCAGTCGCGCGCGTTGCACCACGGCAAAGCGTATAACCACGCCTTCCCGCTCATCTGCACGGTCAATACTGGTAAGGTCATGAACGCCGCCAGAGCGCACATCCCCTCCCACCAAGGCACGCAATCGTCCCTCTTTCAATACCTGATAGCCGTCAAAATGCGTCCATCGCTGCTGCTGTCCCCAACCGCGGCTCGGCCCGAGCCGGCAATACAGGTCAAAGGGGATGCACAGCAGACGGAACTCCCGTGGCTCCAGGCCCAACCCTTCGATAATGCGCGATCCATGTTCGAGCACAGCACGCTCGATCTCGACACGAGACACCGCTGTGCGTCGCTGCAGCCCCAACGCAGACAGCAGCGCTAAGCCCGGCGTCTCTCCTGTCTCTTCAGGAAAATCTTCGACCAGGACATCTTCCGCGGCAAAGGGTGGGAGGTAACGCGCTCCTCCCGAGTTGACGAAGGGGTGGACGATTAAAAGGTCAAAGGTCTCTTTCAGTGCGGCGGGGATGTCAAGCGGACAGCCATGGCCGCAGGTCCGGTCTTGCCGGCGTGTTTGTCTTGCCGTCAGCGGCTGGTCTGGGAACGTCGCCTGCCAGGCACAGCCACAGCGGAGATAGTCAGAAAACTCGTCACAGGACACCGCCTGGGCAGGGACTAGGCCCAATCGCCGGGCACAGGCCAGGGTCTGTGCTGAGAAGACGCACGAGAAATTCCTCTCTGCAGGGTGCGTGCTCTGCAGAGCAGGCGACGCGTCCTGCAGGGCGCCCTGGAGCGCGAGCATCTCCTGGCTCAGGCGCTCCAGCTGATCGACGTCCCCGTTGTCCAGAGCCTGTAGAGCGGCGCGTTGGATCTGGCCAGGACGAACGGGCGAAGGGATAGATTCCAAAGCGGCAAGCGAAAGCGCCTGGAAGGCGGCGCGCCGACCGGTATAGAACTCTCGCCACGCCTGATCTTCTTGTGCGAGTGTCGCAAGGCGCCCCAACACCTGCTCCCGTATCCGCACCAGAGCGTGCCCTGACCGCGCGAAAAGTGTCTGAAATCCTGGAGAGAAAGGGTCGAGTGGAATGTCGGCGACATCATAGATTTCCTCTCCGAGTTTCAACAAGGAACGCTTCTCTTCTACCTGCTGACGTAACGTGCGCATCCGACCCGCCAGCTCCTTGACCTTTGCCCACTCGCCGCGCTCGACGGCAACGCGGCTCTGGCGGAGTAGGTTGTCGATCTCCACTTGCCCATGTCTGAGGCGCACATAGTCTGCTCTGGACAACTCACCAGCAAACAGCTCACGCGCACGTTGCAGGTAGAGGTCCCGATAGACGGTGTCGACATTCCCGACCTCCAGCAGTCGAGAGACGAGCTGCAACGTTTCTGCATGAGTTACGTTTGCGGTACTCGCCATGGTCATCTCCTTGGTGTCTGGCTGACTATGCCCTTTTCAGGAAAATCGCGTCTGTTTCGACCTCGCCCGCCCGTCGCAGCTCCTGCTTTCGTGCACTGCGATAATACAGCACTGGCACCGCCATGCGGGACAACAGCGTGGAGGCGACCTCCCCGGCCATCAGCGAGATGGCCAGACCCTGAAAAATCGGGTCGAACAGGATCACGGCCGATCCCACCACCACCGCCGCTGCGGTCAGGAGCATAGGGCGAAAACGTACGGCGCCGGCATCGATCACTGCTTCAGCCAGCGGCATCCCCTGACTGCGACGCAGTTCCACAAAGTCCACCAAGATGATGGAATTCCGTACCACAATGCCAGCGCCGGCGATAAAACCGATCATCGAGGTGGCGGTAAAGAAAGCCCCCATCAGTCCATGGGCCGGTAAGATGCCAATGAGACTCAACGGAATTGGCGCCAGGATCACAAGGGGAGTCTTGAAGGACTGGAACCAGGCGACGACCAGGACGTAAATCAAGATCAGCACGGCGGCAAAAGCCAGCCCCAGATCGCGAAAGACTTCGTAGGTGATCTGCCACTCGCCGTCCCACTTCAGACTAAGTTGCTCGGTGAGAAACGGCTGCCGTGTCACATACCGCTGCAACCGATATCCTTCCGGGAGCGGCAACGCATCGAGAGTCCGGTTGAGCTTAAGAATGGCGTACACGGGGCTCTCTTCCTCACCAGCCACATCGCCAGTGACGTATACCACACGCTTGAGGTTCTTGTGGTAGAGGAAAGGGGCTTCAGTTGTTTCCTCCATCTGGGCCAGTTCAGCCAGTGGGACCAGTTTTCCATCAGCGGCAGCCACTTTCAAGGCTTGCAGGTCCGTGACGCTGGAACGCTCCGCGCGCGGTAGTTGCACGAGCAACGGCACGTCTTCTTTCTCTGTCGGGAGATGGAGCAGGCCACTCGCCTCGCCGTCAAGCGCAATACGGAGCGTGTGTACGAGCTTTTCGGTCTGGACTCCATGCAAGGCGGCTTTCTCTTTATCGACACGCACGCGGTACTGGGGTTGTGGGTCTTCGACGTACCAGTCTACGTCCACCACTCCCGGTGTTTCTTCAAAGCGGCGGAGGATCTCACGCGCCAGCGCTATCTGTTGGTCATACTCAGGACCGTAGATCTCCGCTACGAGCGTCTGTAACACCGGTGGGCCAGGCGGGGCCTCCGCTACTTTTACTCGGGCCCCGTACTGGCGAGCGATCTCCTGTATCGCTGGCCGTACCCGTTTGGCAACGTCATGACTCTGCGCCCGCCGTTCCCCCTTGGGAAGGAGGTTCACCTGGATATCGGCCACATTAGGAGTGCGACGCAGGAAATAGTGACGGACCAAGCCATTGAAGTTGTAAGGTGAGGCAGTACCGACGTAGAGCTGATAGTCGGTGACCTCTGGTACACTGCCCAGATAGCTCCCCATCGCTCTTCCTACTCGTGCTGTTGCCTCCAGCGTCGTTCCTTCTGGCATGTCGATGACGACCTGAAACTCTGATTTGTTATCAAAGGGGAGCATCTTGACCCGCACGACCCCGAAGAGCAAAGCGACAGCCCCCAACAGCAGGAGGCCCACACTCCCCAGAAAAATTCGCTGTTTCCCCTGGCCCCGAATAAGAGGAGTCATGAGCCGGCGATACACCTGCGTTGTCCAGCCTTCTTTGCCTTCTGCGTCGCTGTGGCGGCCACACCACGGGCAGATGCGGGCAAGCCACGAAGGGCGGCGCCCGGCGAGGTGTGATCCTTCTGGCAGCAGCCGGTAAGCTGCCCAGGGCGTGATTATGAACGCGACCGCCATAGAAAAGAGCATCGCGGTCGCGGCACCGACAGGAATGGGCCGCATGTAGGGGCCCATCAGTCCCCGGACAAACGCCATGGGCAGGATGGCAAAGATGACCGCAAGCGTGGCCAGGATCAGCGGGCTGCGCACTTCGTTGACGGCTTCAACGGTGATCTCCAGGATTGACCGACCACGATTCTCCGGCAAATGGTAATGCCGGACAATGTTTTCGACATCGACAATGGGGTCATCGACTAAAATGCCGATCGAGAAGATCAGGGCAAAGAGGGTCACCCGGTTTAAGGTGTAGCCATAGAGATAGTAGATGAAGAGCGTGAGCGCGAGCGTCGCAGGCACAGCGATGAGAACCACCGCGGCGGCGCGCAGACCCAAGAAGAAGGCGATGAGCACCGTCACCGAGACCACGGCGATCAGCAGGTGTTCCAGCAGTTCATTGGATTTCTCCTGCGCGGTTTCGCCATAGTTGCGCGTGATGGTGACGTATACATCAGCAGGAATGAGAGCGCCTGTGAGAGCCTCTATTTTCTCCAGGACGCGCTCGGCCACCAGGACCGCGTTGGTCCCTTTACGTTTGGCTACGGAGAGCGTCACGGCTGGATACGGCGCCGGCGGCGCGGTAATGCCTTTGTGAGACGCAGCCGGGCCGGGCGTGAAGAGCACGTAATCCTTGGTCTCTGCCGGGCCGTCCCGCACTGCGGCCACGTCTTTGAGATAGACTGGTCTGCCGTTCCAGGCGCCCACCACCACCTGGCCCACCTCTTCGGCAGTTCGCAAAAACTCGCCAACTTTAACCAAGTACTCCGTGTTCCCCCTGGCAAAACTGCCGGCTGTTTGCTCGCGGTTCGCTTGTTGCAACGTCGTGATCACCCTGAGCGGGTCAACCTGGAAGGCTGCCATCCTGCTTGGATCAAGCAGGATGGTGAGCTGGCGCCGCTGCCCGCCAATGAGTGTCGTTTCAGAGACATCCTGGATGTCCCGCACCTGATCGTCGAGCTGGGCGGCAATGCGTCTTAGTGTGTAGTGGTCGTAGCGGTCACTCCACAGGGTCAGGGCCAAGATCGGCACGTCATCGATGGAGCAGGGCTTCACAATGGGTTGGGATGCACCCGGAGGGATTAGGTCAAGGTGGGCATAGAGCTTGTTGTAGAGCCTGACGATCGCCTCTTCTTCATTTTCGCCCACGTAAAAGCGGACGATAGCCATGCTGACACCGGGCATTGAGGTGGAGTAGACGTACTCGACGCCAGGAATCTCCATCAGCTTCTTTTCCATCGGAATAGTAACCCGCTCTTCTATCTCTTTGATTGAAGTCCCTGGCATCTCCACAAAGACATCCATCATGGGAACGATGATCTGCGGCTCCTCTTCGCGTGGTGTTGCTATGATAGCGAAGACCCCGAGCAGCAGGGTGGTCAAGATGATAAGCGGCGTCAGTTTGGAATCGACAAAGGCGCGGACGATGCCTTCCATGAAACTGTGGCCGTTCTTCATCGTCCACTCTCCACCCGACGCCCGTCGGAGACCTTTTCTACATCTGCCACAATGATGTGTTCTCCTGGGCTCAGTCCTGCAAGGATCTCGACCCAGTCCTCGTAGGTCTTGCCTGTCTTTACCAAGCGCAGATGGGTAACGTTCTCATGATCAAGGGCAAAAACCCCCTCTAGTTGTCCTCGCTCCACCAGTGCTGTTCTCGGGACCGCCACTGCTGTGGTCTGACCGGCAGGAAAACGCACCTTCCCGTACATTCCCGACCTGAGGCCCGACTCAGGAGGGAGTTCGACCTTCACCATGAAGGTCCGGCTCAGTGGATCGGCTGCCGGCACGATCTCGACGACAGGACCAGTCAGCGGCTTCTTCACCGCGTCAATCTGGACTGCTGCTGTCTGCGCTAACTGCACCTGGTTCACCGCTGACTCCGGCACGGTCGCCTCCAGGCGGTACCGTTCTTCCTCCAGCGTGAGCAGCGGCACGCCAGGAGCAGCCAGAACGCCAACCTCGGCGGGTTTCGCAACCACGAGGCCGGCGAACGGCGCGCGGAGCGTAGCATAGCCGACCGCTACGGTGGCGCTGGTCACCTCCGCCTCAGTCTGGGCGATTTTTGCCAGCACCTGCTGTCTCTTGGCTAGCAGGGAGGCCTTGATCGCCCGGGCACGCTCTACCTCGGCGGTCGCGGCTCGCTGTTTCGCAACCACCTCATCGTACTCTTGCGGTGCGACAGAGCGGCGCTCGAACAGCGCCTGATAGCGCTTGAATGTGGCCAGGGCGAACTCCTGTTGCGCTGCGGCGGCACTAATCGCCTGCTCTGCCGCCTGGATCGCCCGCTCGACCTCCGCCAGCGCGTCTGTGGCCTCGCGCAGGCCGGCGGTGGCTCGCTGGAGTTGGGCTTTGACATCTCTCTCATCGAGTTCGACCAGGACTTGATCGGCGTGAACCCGATCCCCTTCGTGGACGTGCATGGCGGTGATCTGTGCAACAATTTTCGCGGACAACACACTCTGTTTCCACGATTTGACCGTTCCCACCGCCGCGATGGTTGCGGCGATGGTGTGGAGTTCGACCTGCCCCACCTTGACGCCAGTAACGACCGGCCGTTCGGTCGCTCCAGGAGGAACCTCTTCAGGGCGCGAGCAGCTCGCTAGCAGCATCAGAACGGGGACAATCAATTTTACATCCATCAAAATGAATCCTTGCTGATCGTTCCTACCGCAAGTTCGAGGCTGGTCAGACTCACGTTGTAATCGTAGAGAGCACGAGTCAAGTTGCCCTTGGCCTGCGTGAGCGCGGCCTCGCTCGCCAGCAGATCAACCATGGTCGTCAATCCTGCCTGGTAGCGATCGGTGACGATCCTGAAAGACTCCGCTGCCTGCATCACTGCACGATGCGCCACGCCGATGCGTTCTTCCGCGCTCTTTAGCTGTAAGAAGGCCTCCTGCACCTCCAACATGATGGCGCTGGCCATCCTCGCGCGCAGAGCCTGAACACGGGCCAGGTGCGCTCGCGCTTCGGCGACTTTGGCCCGGTCCGCCAGACCGTTGAAAAGGTTCCACCGCGCCACGACGCCGACAAACCAGCTCGCCTGGCCATTGGCGGCGAAATTGAAGCGGTTCACCTCGTAGTTGGCGGTGGCGCTCACAGTCGGGAAGAAGTCGGCTTGCGCTAATGCAATGCTCCGCTCGAGGGCCTGTTCTTCCAAGCCAAGCTTTTGATAGTCGGGACGCTTTTGCAGCGTCAACGTCTCAAGCTCCTCCAGTTGAGAATCGCGGCCTGGCAGCCGGCTCAGATGATCCTCCACTGCAAAAGGCTCTTCCAAGGGACGGCCTATGACGTCGTTTACAGCCGCCTTGGCGAGTGTCACCTGGTTACGGGTGCTGATCTGTTGCTCTGTAAGGCTGGCTAAGCGCACCTCAGCGGAGAGAACATCGGACTCAACGACCAACCCTGTCTCGAACCGGTCACGCGCCAGATTTCGGTTGGCCTCTGCTGCTTGCAAAGCGGCCTGTACGACCGCAAGGTCTGCCTGGGCCAGGAGGACGCCATAATAGGCTTTGGCGACCTGGAAGATCACTTCTTGTTGTGTCCGCTCGAGACCTCGGATGGTCGCTTCGCGGCTGAGTTGCGCCCGCGTGAAACCAAGGGCGGCTTTTCCCGCTGTATACAGGGGCTGCTCGAAAGAGAAGGAGGTGCGGAAATTATTCATCTCTCCAGGGTCATTGAGTCGCCGCACCTCAAAGTCACTCTGCGTGAAACGACCCTGGTTCAGTTTAGAGCTGAAGGCGAAGACTGGGTTATCAGCTCGCGTGAAGGATTCCTGCAGATTGAGACGCGGCAGAAAGCCGGCGCGGGCCTGCTCTACCCCGGCCTGGGCCGCTTCTACTTCATATCGCGCCGCTCGGAGCAGCGGGCTCTGCTCCAGAGCAATGGTAATGGCTTGGGTGAGCGTCAAAGCAGTCGCTTCCCGGGCTCGGGCTGGAGCAACAGCGCAGAACAACCAGAGGGTTAGGCTGAGAGCGACGCGTTCCTTCATCCGGTCTCCCTCCTGAGAACTCGCACTGAGGCGGTACGAGCCGCTGGCGCGGTCAATAGCGCCGCCATGCCAATGACATCTCCCAGCGGGATCGGCGCGTGTACCCACCAGAGACCGTCAGGAAAGAGGGTGCTAGTCCCGTGCACTTCCAGCAAGCGCTCGCCCGCCGCCTTTTGCACCAGCGCCCGCAGGGACGTCAGCGAATAGTCCCGTGCCTGGCCCAGAAGAGACCGGCGTGCTTGGGAACCCCACCGGCGCGAAAACCCACCGAGACTCCAACGGTTCAAGGCCAGGAGAATGATCCCCTGACGTGCAACGCGCACCGCTTCCCTGAGGGCCACCTCAGGTTCTTCGAGGAACTCGATGGCAGTCACGAACACCGCTACGTCCACTGCGCCTGTTCGCACCGGAAGCTGATGGGCATCGCCCAAGATTACTGGTAGTTCCGGCGCACGTTGGTGGAATTGCACCAACATCGCTGGCGCACGTTCCAGCCCTACTACCTCCAGTCCCTTGCCGGCGAGCCATGCGGTGAAGTGCCCAGTCCCACAGCCGACCTCGAGCACGCTCTGCGCCGTAGGGAACGAAGCCAACAGCCGTTCCAGGAGGGCCCGCTCGGCGTGATCCGCGCGTTGACCGTGCGGCGTCGCGTACCACGCCTCGTACCTGTTCGCCGCCTGTTCAAAGATCTCCCAGGACATTGGCAGTATGACCTCAGTCAGATTGGACACGCGTTCGACACCGTCACGGTCATAACCACCTGACCTGTAGCGGCAGCTTGAGCGAACGCCTCCTGGAGCGCCTGGAATACCTCCGGCATCCCCCCCACGACAAGAGTGCTCATAGGGCCGACCTCTGGCTGGAATCCGTAGGCTTCCAACGCCTTGCGCACGGCTTCAATAGCGGGACTCAAGTGTTCCTGTCGCAAGGGATAGATACTGATCTGGGCGCTCACCATCATATTCCGATTCCCGTTCGAGACGGCCATTCTTTCACAATCACGTGAGTCTCAAGCCCCTAGCAAGATCTTAACCATTAAAAGAATCCGTAAAGTGGCAGTAAAATGGATGAATATTTTTTCTTTTTTGGGAAAAGAGAGGGGTACTTTTTTCAGAACTGGGAATTGCACGGTCGTCGAGCATTTTGTGGCCGGCAGAAATTAGGAAGCCCTGAAACAAAGTAACCGGTGAGCGATCGACGTTATTGCCGCGGGCGATCCAGATCAGAGCGAAGAGGATTGGCAACAAAGTGCTGTTTCCACAGGCGCGGCGTGAGGAGGTGCACGACATGGCCCCCCACAACCTTGGCGCGATACTGTTCGGCCAGGCCCAGCGCCCACTGTAACGCCAGAGCGGAGTGGTCGGAAAAGTCACAAGGAACAAGGATGGTGCGAATCTCCATGAGTAGACCTCCTTAGTGAGTAGCGTCCGCACAAGGTCCGTCCCGTTCTGATGAAGCGGCTCTGGCGCCCCGAGTGAGCGCTGTCATCAGCCTTTGATGGGAATGTGGCCGTCCACGGGAAGGGTGGTTTGCAGGCGGCAATGCGAGGCTGGCGCTTGCAACCCGCCGGGCTCCTTATCCCGACTCAGTCAAGCCCTGCATGCCTTACCGTACGCCTTCTTTGGCCGCAATCCCGGCAGGAACGAAAGTGTCCACCACGATAGGCCGAATCGGCACGACCCATAAGATCGCCGTACACACTGCGCCCACCCCGGCGGCGACAAAGAACGGGAGGGTCCAGTTCCCACTCTGCGCGAGCATGAACCCCGCTGTCATAGGACCAAGGATGCCGGCAAAACTGCCCAGGGTATTGATCAGGCCGAAGATAGCCCCAGCGACATGAGGGTTGAATTCCAACGCCACTGTCGTATAGCCGGCAATCGCGCTGGCGAACAACAAATAGAACAGGACTAATGACGCAATGCTCAGCGGCGCTGACGGCGCGAGGGCGGCGCTCAATAGAAACGGGACGGATAACGCCACGCCAATCCCGGCAAACCGCGCGCGGGCAAACTGCGCGCTCCATCCGCTGCGTAAGAGCCGATCAGAAATTGCTCCGCCACTGACAATGCCCACAAACCCGGCGGCGTGGATCGCGATGCCCACGACACCCATCAGGCTCAGCGATAAACCGCGTCCTTCAACGAGATAATCTGGAAACCAAAACAGAAACGTCCACCCGACGTAAGCAAAACACATGTAACTGAGGGAGAGAATGAGCAGCGAGGGGCTGGTGAACACTGCTCGTAGCGGTAGAGCAGCCGTCGGTCGGGGCGGCAGCTGCGCGGTAATGTAGCGACGTTCTTCCTCGCTGATGTGGGGGTGCGTCTCCGGCGTATCGGTGGCGTAGCGGAGCCACACGGCCGCCCACACGAATCCCAAGACGGCGTTGACATAAAACACCAGGGGCCAGGAAACAGCCAGGATCAGCCAGGTGGTCAGGGGATAGGCGATCATTTGTCCCACGGTAATGCCCGAGAGACTCAGCGTCTGCGCACGCGCGAACTCCGCCCGCGGGATCCAGCGCGCATTCAGCGAGGTCAGCGCCGGTATCGTGACGGACTCGAACGCACCGACGAAAAAGCGCATCGCCAGGAGCAGCACGAAGGCAGACTGGCCAAGCGGCGTCAACGCCGTGAACAAGGAGAAGCCGCAGAACGCCGCCGCCAAGATGCGGCGTCCGCCCCAGCGATCCGCCAGCACGCCGCCAGGCATTTGCAGCAAGGCGTACCCAATGAGAAAGGCGGAAAAGACCAGCCCAAACTGCCCTTTGTCCCAGCCTGTCTCATGCATGATGACCGGCGCGGCGACGGAAATGTTGACACGGTCGATATAATTAATCACCGTGCCGCTAAACAGGAGACCGACGATGTGATACCGGACCGGCCATGCCATAGCGCCCCCCTTTTTCTGGTGATTCGTCCCCTCTGATAGGCGAGCAGCGCGCTGCTTCAGCGCGCCGTCTGCAAGTAGCGCAGCAGATCCGACTCAGGCGGGAGCACGAGCGTCGTTCCTGTGCTGAGCACCTTCTCATACGCTTGCAGTCGTCGGAGAAATCCATAAAACTCCGGATCTTTGCCGAATGCGGCCGCATAGATAGCGGCAGCCTGGGCGTCGCCTTCTCCACTCAAACGCTGCATGGTCTCATAGGCCGTCGCGAGCAGGATTTCTCGCTCCTTGTCCGCGCCGGCGCGAATCTCACGGGCGCGCTCCTCGCCTTCCGCGCGATAGCGTTTCGCGATGCGTTCCCGTTCGGCGCGCATGCGTGCAAACACGCTGGCCTGCACTTCGGAGGGTAAGTCGACCTGCTTGATGCGGACGTCAATCACCTCAATGCCGAACGGCTTGACGGTCTCGCGCACCTCTTTCGTCACGGTCGCCATAATCTCCTCGCGCTTCTGCCGCACCAGATCGAGAAAATTATGCGCGGCGATCTCTTGCCGTAACCGCGCGGAGATATTGTCATCTAAACGCGCTTGGGCGCGCTGCACATCACGCACGCTGCGATAGAAATCCAGCGGCGCGACAATGCGCCAGCGCGAGATCTGATCGACCATGACGCGCTTCTTATCTAAGGTCAAATATTCCGCCGTCCGCGCATCCGTCGACAGGACGCGTTTTTCAAAGCGAATGAGCTGTTGTACGAACGGCGCTTTGACATACAGTCCCGGTTCGCGAATGATGTGCTGGGGGTTGCCGAACTGTACGAGGATGCCTTGCTCCGACTCACCAATAGTGAAAGCCGTCTGCCGGACAATCAGGAGCACCGCGACGACAAGACCAATAATCAACGCTCCCATCGTTATTTCCTCCCATCCGTGCTGACGGCGGACGCCGAGGTCTGCTCTCCAGGAACTGCCGCTGTCGCCCACTCCTTGAGCGGCAACAGCGGCAGAACTCCTGCTTTGCCATCCTGCGAGAGAATAATTTTCTCCACCCCAGGCAGGACCCGCTCCATGCTCTCCAAATAGAGCCGATCGCGCGTGACGGCTTTGGCTTTGTCATATTCCGCCAGGATTTTCAGAAAGCGTTCTGCATCTCCCTGCGCCCGAATCACGCGCTGGGCCTTGTACCCCTCGGCTTGCTGCACCATCTGCGCGGCTTCGCCCCGGGCTTTGGGGACCACGTCCTCCCGATACCCCTCCGCTTCCTTGACCAGCCGCTCACGGTCTTCTAAGGCCCGCACCACGTCATGAAAGGCGTCGCGAACTTCTCCTGGAGGATCGACGACCAATAAGCGGGCTTCGCTGACCAGCAAGCCGGTTTGATAAGTATCAAGGAGTTTTTGGAGATTGTTTTTGACCTGCTCCTGCACCTCGACACGGCCGTCGGTCATCGTATAGTCGATCGTGTTCTGCCCCACCACACTGCGTAACGCGACTTGGGCCGAGGTATGCAGCATTTCTTCGGGCTCAAACGCGGCGAAGAGAAATTTGACCGGGTCTTGCACACGGTACTGCACGAAGAGCTGCACGTCGACAATGTTCTCATCGCCGGTGAGCATGAGCGCCTCGTGCGGAATCGTTTGCGTCCCGCCTCTCCCGCTGCGCCGCGCGCTTGCCTCTCCCCCAGTGCGAAAGCCAATCTCGGCGCGGCGCACCTGGGCGACGTCCACGAGCTCGTGACTCTGAATCGGCCACGGCAAATGGTAGCGCAGGCCCGGCTCTGTCTGCTCTACTGCTCTACCAAATAACAGAACCACCCCTCGTTCCCCCGGACCGACGACATATAAGCCCGAGGCAAACCAGAGGAGCACAAGTAGCAGCACCGGCGCCCACCGCCACCTGCTCGCGGAGAATCGTTGTCCCCAGTGTCGCAACCGCTCCGCCGCCTCAATCAACTCGTCGGGCGGAGTATACTCCCCGTAGGATCGCCGTCGATCGATGTGCATGGTTGTTCCTTTCGTGTGCGCCGCGCTCTTCGTGATTTATGCTGAGCATTGCGGTTTCAGAGCTCCTCGCTTACTCGTCGGTTGCTTCATTCAACCCAAGCTTGCGATAGAGCGTCTTGCGATCGATGCCCAGGATCCGCGCCGCGCGCGCCTTGTTGCCGTGCACAAGCTCAAGCACATGCTGAACGTACGCACGCTCGATATCGGCTAAGGGCAGTTCTCGTAGCGCGATGGCAGCCAACAGGTCCTCGCTTCCCGGCGGACGCGGAGTCAAGGAAAAGTCCTCCAGCAGCAGCGTGTCGTGATCGGTCAGCGCCACGGCGCGTTCAATCCTGTTAGCAAGTTCCCGCACGTTGCCAGGCCATGTGTAGGAGAGGAGCCAGCGGCGCGCCTCGGCGGTCATGCCGATCACGGACCGTCCGAGCTTCACGCTGGCCCGCTGTAGCAAGAGGTCCACTAACGGCTCAATGTCCTCTGGCCGCGTTCTGAGCGGAGGGATTTCCACAGTAATGACATTAAGCCGATGATACAGGTCTGGACGAAACCGTCGGTCTTGGAGCGCTTCCTCCAAGGGGTGATTGGTGGCGGCAATAACCCGTACGTTCACTGCGGTTTCACTGGTCCCGCCCAGCGGACGCACGGTCCCGGTCTCTAACGCTTGCAGCAGCTTCGGTTGCGTTTCTAAGGGCATCTCCGCGATCTCATCCAGGAAGAGCGTGCCGCCCGCAGCTTCGATGAAAAGTCCTGGCCGGTCACTGCGCGCGTCGGTATACGCGCCTTTGCGCACGCCAAACAGTTCACTCTCGACCAGCGACGCTGGCAGGGCGGCGCAATTGATCTGGACGAACGGTGCGCTGGCCCGCGGACTCTGGTCGTGAATGAAGCGGGCAACCGCTCCTTTTCCCACCCCACTCTCACCCGTGAGCAGCACAGTCGAATCGGTCAAGGCGGCGCGGCGCGCGATCTCAACTACCCGGCGCATCGCCTGACTGCGGGCAATCAGTCCGTTCGCCTCGCCGCTCGAGGCGGCGCTACGGAGGCGAACAATCTCTCGATGCATTTGTCGTTCACGAAACGCCCGCTCAATCGCCAGCAACAAGGCCTCGATCGGAAAGGGTTTGGTGACAAAATCACAGGCGCCTGCGCGCACGGCTTGCACGGCTGAGTCGATACTGCCAAACGCAGTAATAAGGAGGACGAGTTGACACGGCTTTCGCGCATGAATCGCCTCCATGAGATCAAGGCCGCGCAGACCCGGCATCTCGATATCCGTAATCACCAAATCGTAGTCCTCGCGCTCAAGATGAGCGAGCGCTTCTAACGGCGAGGTCACCCCGTGGGCGATATACTCCTCTTCGTTAAGCATCTCCACGAGATAGTCCACGACACTGGCGTCGTCGTCTACCACCAAGATGCGCTTGTTCACCGCTGTAACCATCATGACGCCTCCTGCCTCACAGCCCCAGGATAGACTGGGAGAAGCACGCTGAACTGGCTGCCCTTCCCCGGCTCTGACTCCACCCCGATTGCACCGCCCTGCTCGTTCACCAAGGATTTCACGACCGCTAAGCCGAGACCGGTCCCGCCTTCAGCCGCTCGCGTGGTAAAGAACGGCTCAAAGATCCGCTCCCGCGCTTCTGGAGCGATTCCACACCCAGTGTCCTTCACCACCAAGCGGACGGCGGGCAGGTCACCCCCACCGCTGCGAGACGGCAGCCGGCTTTCCTCCACGCGCACGGTCACTCGCCCGCCCCGTGGGGTGGCCGCTAGAGCATTGGCAATCAGATTCAAGGCGATCTGTTGCATTTCATCAGTGTCGATCCACAAAGAGGGCAGCTGCTCTGGGACGGACGATGTCAACGTTACCCCACGTCGATGGGCCTCATACTGCATCAGGTCTAGTACATTCGTGATCGCGAGACGGAGATCACTGCGAGAGAGCGACGCCGGGCGCCGGCGGGTAAAGCGCAGGAGTTGCTCGACAATTCGCGTGATCCGATCCGCCTGACTCACGAGAATCTCCGCGATCCTTCGCACCTCTGTAGCGTCCTGAGCGCGCGTCAGGAGCGTGCGCGCCCGCCCTTTGAGCACCTGTAAGGGCGAGCCGATTTCATGGGCCAACCCGGCTGACAATTGCCCGATGGCAATCAGTTTGTCCGCCTCCTGGAGCGCATGTTGCAAACGGTGACGCGAGGCAGCTTCTTCCTCAAGTCGGTGGCGGGCTTCACGCAGTTCGGTCACCATGGCGTTGAACTCAGCCGCGACGGCCCCCATCTCATCTTTGCGATCAACGGGCAACTCCGACTGTAAATTGCCGGCTCGCACCTCTTTCATGGCGGCGGCCATACGACTCAAGGGGCGATAGATGTAGACTGTACCAGCAATCAGACCAAGGACGGTGGTCGTGAGAACGAAGAGCAGAACAGTAACGATAATTCCCTGTTGTAGCTCTCCGAGGGTGCGTCGCATATCGAGCAGCGGACGCACTACTAGCAACCCGCCAAGGAGCACGCCATTGTCGTCAGTGAGCGGGAGAGCCAAAACCGCGTGCGTGGATTTACTCGGCGGATGGAAGGCAAACACGGCTTCACGCGAGCGCATAGCCACGTCCCGCGCACTCTGAGAAAGAGGGTCAGGCGGTTGGCTGGCATGAACCGCGGTAATCAAGCGCCCTGCTGGATCGTAGACCAAAATATTGATTGACGGATCAACACGGTTAAGATGCCGAATTGCTTCCTCAATGTCATCCAATTGTCGGTCCCGGAGCGCATTTTCCACAGCAGCCTGCAGACTGCGCCCCAGCAATGTTGTCTCTTGCTCAATACTCCGACGCAGGTCGTTCCGTTCGATGGAGAGTTCGTACATGCCGTACGCTCCAAAGATGAGGAAGCCGCCGGTAATTAACACTAGGCTTAACTTGATGGAAATGCGTGAGAAGGAGAGGGAACTCAAACGTGTCGGGCTCATGACACAGAAACCCACCTTTTTATTACGTCTGCAAGGCAAAGAGCGTACCGCTCGCACTCTAGGTAAAACCCACACTTATAAAGAATCAAGTGGGGCAAAATGCACCAGTAGTATCGCAGGTCAGTATCCATGCCTCGTGTGAGCTGGGGTAAGCCCGCCTTACTCCTCCATGATGTCTTCCTGAAGCATGGAGAGGAGGGACTGCAAAAACTGCTGCACTTCATCACAGTCGCGCAGATAATACACGGCGTCTGTGCCTGAATCCGGTAATCCCACGCGAACGCCGACGCCACTGTCGCGCCGCCGCAGCACCTGGAAAGCATCTTCGTCGGTCACATCGTCGCCGATATACAGGATAATCATGTCGGGCTTGTCCAATTCCAGCGCTTGCACCAGCCACAACACCGCATGGCCCTTATCCCACTCGACGTCCGGCTGCAATTCAAAAACCTTTTTGCCGCCCTTTTTACGCAGACCAGGATACTCTTGACGCACCTCATCCACTATCTTCTCGACGTATTTTACATCATGCTCGTTGGCTACCTCCCGATAATGTACAGCAATGGCGAACCTTTTCCGCTCCAGGTGCGCGCCAGTGACCCCTGTGATCCGTTGACGCAGTTGCCGCTCCGCCTCATCGAGCTCGGGAAGCAATTTCTTAGCGTCCTCATGTTGCATGGCGAGCCCTTTCGGTCCACGAATGTCAAACCCGTGGCTACCGGCGTACACCAGGTTCTCGACTTGCACCATGTCCTCGGCATCCTGACGGTCGCGCCCACTGACGATGGCGACCGTGCAACGCTCGGCCAGTTGGTGAAGCAAGAAACGCATTTCGTTTGACAAGATCGCTTCTTCGGGACGGCGTACAATCGGCGTTAAGACGCCGTCGTAGTCCAAGAAGAGGACCAATTTGCGGCGCTTCAGCCGGCTAGCGATCTCGTCTACGTTTTCTAGCACGGACGCAGGGGGTGGCCGCAGCTGGTCCTGACCGGACTGGTATTGTTCGACGCTTTGCAACTCGCGCAGCTCCTGAAGCACGACCTCTGCTCCTGCTTTGCACAAATCGTTAGCCTCGTGCTCCCGAGCCACGCCGACCACCAAGTCAAGCCGCCCCTCTCGTGCGGCCTGCACTCCCGAGATCGCATCTTCGACCACGATCGCCTGCGATGGTTCAACGCTGAGTCGCCGGGCAGCGTGCAGAAACACGTCAGGAGCAAGCTTTCCCTCCAAACAGAGAGGTCCGAGGTCGTTGCCGTCCACCTTTTTTTCAGCTCGTGCTGCTGACTCTCCAGACCAGGGCAGGATGAGTTGAGCATTCCCTCTCTCACACTACCCAAAGAACGCCCCCAAACATCAAACGCCCCTTGAATCCGTCTCTCCGACGGCATCGGAACACTGTGCTGAATGAGCAAAGATCGCGCCATTCTCAAGTTGCATGACGCCACGCGGAAAACAACCACAGTGAGGCAAACTGCACCAACTTTCTTCTCAAGCGTAGCGAAGCGCCGCAGCCTCACGAACCGTTGCGGTGCAATCTGCCAGATATTCGCGCTGGTCTAGCCTTTGCAGCCGTACAGAGTGCTACTGAAAAGGTCCAAACATGACACCTTCTCAACCACGGCGACACGGAGACAAGACGCAGCTTGCGTCGTTCCGCAATTTCTTTCAGGGACGGGACACATGCAGACTCTGACATTGATCCACCTCGCCTGTCACTGGAAGAGCGGAATACGTCGGCGCGCAGGAGCGGGGGCAGATCTACCCGCTTTCTACCTCGGCCGTTTCTCGCAGGCCGGAACGCGCCCGTATCTGAAGAGCAACATGAGTCATCTCCTCAGTTACCCGCTGAGGATCGCCGCCGGCGCGGTCGTTGTGCTCTGTGCCGTTGCCTTTGTCGGACATCAATGCGCAAACGCCGCCACGGAATGGCGCTGGCGCTCCGTCGAGCCGCTGTTTCCTCATACGCCAGGGAATCGCTGGGTGTACGCTCTGTCGGGCAAATACTACGCTAGCGGCGGCGAGCTGCATACTGAAGTAAAGGGAATCCATGAGAGCCCTTCCCTCAAGCAGAACGCCTTGGTGATTGATGAAGTCTATTCGGTTGGGGACCCAGGAGCCGCCTCCGATGTAGCACCTGTCCTGTATTATCCGCGTGAGGGCTACCTCGTGCGCGACACTTCGCACATTTATTCTAACCCTCAGCGCACCAGCCTGATCTCGACCGGTAACCTCGGCGAAGCAGTAGCGCCAGTCTTGCCGTTGTGGCCCAATGCTGACGGGACCGATTGGCAGCCGGTGGGCGCCGAGTCCTGGGGCAAAGCCTCGCGCTTGTCCATTGCCTATCGCTTCCATCCGGAGCGAGAAACGGTCTCGATCAAAAGTGGAGAGTACAAGGACTGCGTGCGAATCGAAGGTATGATCGACCGAGGCGATGGGAGTGGGTATCGCTACCAGGAGTGGTATGCGCCCGGGATTGGCCTGATCAAAAGCACGACGACGGACCTGCAAGGCGGTGTGGTTTTGCTGCACAAAGAGTTAGTAAATTTCCATCCTGCTCCGATGAAAGCGCCCAATCAGTGAGCGCTAACGCACCTGAGACACCATCAAGAGCACCCACTGAATACCCACCCCGAAACCATCACGGGAGGAAATATTGATGGCGCGTACTGTGCTGTTACTTGGCTCCCTTACCGGCCTGATCTTGGGCAGAAGACAATGGCTCGACGGATCCCAGAGTATGCGGCGGACGAGACCGGCGCTCATCTCTCCGGCGATCTCCTCGGCTTAGCCGCTGCGCTGTAGAAACTTGGCTTTGCCTCCGAACGCAGCCCGCTCGATGCATCGCCGCGGACCACCCACCTCTCTATCATCCATCCCCTGGCTGGGCGCTCTCTCCTGCGGCTCTGCGGCACCCACCCGCCGCTGGAGGAACGGATCGCACGGCTGCGGGCGATGACCGAGCAGGCGGCTTCACTTGAGAGTCCATATCGTAGACAAAACGTTTAGCCCGACAAATTGGGAAAGGAGATTGACCAGTGACAGACGTATGGGAGGAAAGAAAAAAAGGCCTTGAGGAGGAGTACTTCCATCGTAAAGAACAGGAAGCGCTCGAGAAAGCCCGCCAGCGCCTTGCCGCGGAAGAGCTGGAGCGCCAGCGCGCGGGGTCCGTCCTCCGCTGTCCGAAGTGCGACGCAAGGCTGGAGGAGGTTTCTTTCCAGGAGATACAGGTGGACCGTTGTACCGGGTGTCAAGGGGTGTGGCTAGATCCCGGCGAACTCGAGCGTGTGACCGCCCGGGAAACCCAAGGTTGGCTCACGCATGTCTGGCGTAGATTCGGCCGTTGAGAGAGAAGAAGGCGGGCAGGGAAAACTGCGACACGCCGCTCGGAAGTGCGGCGCGGTTCCGCACCCGTGTTCGCGTCCGTCAGGCAATTTTCTAGACGATGTGACTGGTCTGACCTTTGCAATCGTTACAAAAGTAAAGCGTCTCACGGCAGCACGGCGCCGTGGAAGCCTGCAAGCAGTTCGAGCTGGAGGGCAGCAACACACCCCAGGCGTCGTCACCCTCAGCAAACCGGAGAGGCCACGGATGAAAAGCCCCACACACATCAGCGCTCATTGTCACTGGCCGTGCAACACATGCTCAACGACGACTACGGCGAGCCGGGCGCCACCTCTCGGGTGGAAGCGTCTCGGCTATCACTCATAACGGAATAGGCCAATGACCCCTGTGTCCCTGAAGGAGGCACTCCAATGAAGACATTCCCATTTGTTGTGGCGGTGGCGCTCGTCGCCCTGCTGTTCGCTCCGCTCTCGTTCGCAGGAGACGAGTCTGCCGCGAGCAAAACAGAAGGATCTCAGCAGACCGCAGAGGCGCAGCAACCCGCGGCGACCGGACAGCCCGCGGCTTCGTCGCAGGACAGCGGCGCTAAGTCCGAAGCGCCGGCGGCGACATCGGATGCTGCGGCTGAATCGCCCTCTGCGCAACAAGCAGCCGAGGCACAGAAGCCGATGCAAACAGCTGAATCTGAACCGCAAGCAACCAGGGAAGCACAGAAGGAGAAAAAAGAATAACCTCGTTCAAAGACCGCCCTGTCCCACACGAAGCAGGGCGACGCTCTCTGGAGAATCAACCAAAGCGCGTCAACGCCTCGCCGTGGAAAAGCGGCGCCGACCCTTCCAAGGCCTGTTGGGTCGATCATTGCCCGCGATGACGCCTATGGCTGGGCAGGGAAGATTCAATATATGAACTGGAAACTCCTGGGGGTGAAGGAGATGTTAGTGCCGATCGCGCCGAGCGGCATCGAAAAAACCATGGTTGCCGGCGACCCCGCGCCGAAGAAGTTGCCAAACGATCTTAACTTGATCAAAGACAAAGGAGAGATCCCACCGGGCCAAGTGGCGCGGATCACTTGGGCGCCTGAGGAGCGGTTACTGGCCGGTTATGAGCAAGAAGGGTGGACAGGAGCCGCCTGGGCGCCTGCAAATCTGAAGCTCGCCAAGCGTCAATGCTGGGTCGTCGAGGCGACTCCGAAAGACCCATATTACGCCTACGGTCGCCGGGTGCTGTATATCGATAAAACTGCGTACTGGGCGTACTGGGCGACATTGTACGATCGTGCGGGTGGGTATTGGAAGACACTGTTGTGGATGGACAAGATGGCGTACACGCCTGGACGGGACATGACTGTGCGGCACCCTTTCTGGGGCATGGCGGAAGACGTGCGGCAGAACCGGGCGAGCTTCTTTGACGTGCAACCCAAAGGGTACTACACGGAGTATCAGCTTGGCTTCCCGGATGCGACATACACCACAACCAACCTCTCGGCAACGGGCAAGTAGCAAGCAGCACGACGCTTTCGGCAACGTGGGTCGAAGGGAGGGGACAATGTCATACGACAATGAGAGAGTTGTTGATCTCGGCGAGCGCGAGCGCCTGGCCGCCCTCGGAGAAGCCGCTGTCATATTTGTCCATGAGGTCGCAAACCCGCTTTACAGCATGCACATTGCCGTCCAATTGCTAGAGGAGGAGCTGGCGGATTGTCGGCAGCTGGCTGGCGACCGGGGCGCCGCGCCGCTACGAAGCCTCAAGCGAGGCATCGCTCATCTCTTATCGTTGTTGAACGACTTTCGCGCCTGTTCCGCTATCTGGAGGTCAGCGACACCGGCGTAGGCCTCCCCGAAGGCGTCAATGTTCTTTTGCCATTCATGACCACCAAGCCTCACGGGGTCGGACTTGGGTTGACGATTGTTCAACAGATCGTAGCCGCTCACCAGGGCGGATTGACCTATCGCAGCACGCCAGGCGAAGGGACCACATTTCGGATTGCCCTCCCCATTGCGCCCTGCGAGGCGCCAATGGCATGAGATTAACAACATCAGTAAAGTGGATTGACGAAACGTGCTGAACGGTAAGGAGGAGCGGTAATGCTCATGCTGAACTGAATGCTTACCGCGGGATTGAATGCGGCTATTTTCCTCAGTGCGAACGTCGAGTCGCTTTTTTCAGCAATTAATGGCGGAAGAGAATCTCCCGAGACAAGTGCAACGAAACGGGCTGCTCCGCGCAAACAGGACCTATTTTTCCCTCATGCGGTTTCGTTCTCACAAGGAGAAAGAAGACCCACGAACGACCTCTTACCGCCACGGCAAACCGCGGTAAGTATCCGAATAGTTTCCTCCCTGGGGTGGAGTCAGTGCAGCGCATGCTCTTCTAAATCGAACCACATGAGATTCGCGCACTGCTGCACTTGCTGTGAAATCCTCCCTCGCCCCCTCTGTAGCAAATGGGGGGACCGAAAACGCCCCCTTTCGGAAAGGGGGCCGCGCACCGCGCGGGGGGATTTTTGTGGGACACTGTGCCAATCTTGTGTGGTCTGATTTAGTCGCCAGCGCGCCATCCACTGTATCTCCACGTCCTTTTGCCTCACTTGACTGGAGAGCGGGCGGGGAGAGAGAAGCGTACATCGTCGCTTCTCTCTCTGTGGAGGCGGGATAGGCGCTCCCGGTTCTCTGAGTACTAGGGGGAGATAACCCAAGACTCAGGAGCGCATACGAGGAGCTGCTCTTTGTCTTTCTGGTCTTCATGGCTGGCTCGTATGGCTGTCCACAGCTCGCCAGGCAGCATAACTCCGTACCGGAGTTCCGCTCTTGTCAAAATAGAGCACGACTGGAGCCGCGATATAAATCGACGAATAGACCCCGGTGAGAAAACCCACGATTAAGGTGAAAGCGAACGGTCGAATCACATGGCCGCCAAAAGCAAACAACACCCCCAGCACTAACAGCGCCGTGCCTGAGGTCATCAGCGTACGACTCAAGGTTTCATTGAGACTACGATTGATGATCCTCGCTAAGGGTTCACGGCGGAGTTTGCGGAGGTTTTCCCGCATACGGTCAGACACAATGATTGTGTCATTGATAGAGTAGCCTAGCACCGTCAACAACGCGGCCAACACCGACAAATCAAAGGGCATCTGCGTCAGCACCAACGCGCCAAGCACGACGAGAACGTCATGGATAAGGGCAATAATCGCTCCCACGCCAAACCGTGGAGCGAAGCGCATGGCGATATATACGCCCATCAATACCGTAGCGAAGATTACCGCCCATATCGCTTTTTGTCGTAGCTCCGCGCTCACGCGACTCCCCACCGATTCTACACGCAGCACTTCGACGGCTTCACTGAAGACTGAGACGAGCCCTTCGCGTATCCTCGCTCCCATGTCTCCCACGCCCTCTTCTTGCCGCGCCATGCGTATGAGAAACAGATTGCCTTCGTGGCCAAGTTCTTGAATCGTGACGCCGGTAGTTCCCTCTTGGCGTATCGCCTGCCGCACTTCGTGGATGGTGATAGGCGTGCGAAAACGGACCTCGACTAACGTGCCGCCGGTGAAATCCAACCCGTAGTTCAATCCCCACGTCAGGAGCAAAAGCACGCTCGTCAGATTGACGATGACAGAAAACGCCAGGAAAAAGCGGCGCTTGCCGACAAAGTCGATAGTGGTCCCCGGTGGTATGAGTTCCATGGGTGGTGGTCCAACGCCGCATTCGCGCGCCTTTTGTCTATTTCCTCATGCGTTGCATGGTCCTCGCCTCCACCCGCGCCGCCATATCTTCAATACGTTTAGCAACGGCTTCGACCCGGTCGGCGCTGGTTTCAGCGCGACTCGCCGCGGCTTCGGCCCGGCCAGCGGCAGTCTCTGCTCGTTGAGCTGATTCGGTCCACGTATCGGTAATCTGCGGCGCGGGACGTTGTCGCGTCGCGCAGCCTAGCGTTAGTGTCATCAGGAGGGCTCCCAATCCGACGCCGGCTTTCATCCAGCGAGACCTCTCCATCATTATTTCCTCCTTGGCTTGTGTCATGCGGAACAGAGATGGCGATTCTTCGACTGGAACGAACAGCAAAAGCCGAACCAACTCCATTACGATCGTCAGGACGCGGAAATACTGACGTGGAGGTGTGGAGATTTACCTCACGTGCACTTCGGTGTGTTCTTTTCCTCCTGGTGTTCGTTCGGTCTCAATCGCCCTGGTCTTGCGATACATCACCAAAAACAACAGAGAAGCCTCAAAGGCCGCCCCTGCGGGCCGCACCCGCAGCACCACTACAATGAAGGCCCACCCGCTTCGCCGCATTCCCAGGTTGCCGCCTCTCAGGTGGTCCTTCTTCTTGTGAGGTCTGGCGATTATGTCTGGCGCGGACGCCTCCTGTTATGAAGAGCTGCTTTTCTGCTCCCAGTGCAATCCCAGCAATCGAGAATCAGCGGGCGGTATTTCCCCTCCTCGCATGTTCGTCACCTTCAGGTTGGAGAGTGAGGTGACAGTAGACAACATCTTGCCCGCCCAGCGATAGATGTTGTTGTTCTCAATCGTTGCCCGCAACACCTGCATCCGCTCTGCCCGCTCCCCTGCTTCCATCGTCAGGGCGGCCGCGAGCGTATCCGCGAAGTTTTCAGTATCGTAAGGATTGATCAGCAACGCTTCACGCAACTCGCGCGCCGCGCCAGTGAAGCGGCTCAATACCAGTACGCCATTCGCCGTGGTGTTCGCCGCCACGTACTCTTTAGCCACCAGATTCATCCCGTCATGTAAGGAACTCACTACACAAACTTCAGCGAGACGGTATAACGCCAAGACCTGAGTGAGCATCAGGTGTTGATGTAACCAGAGAATTGGCGACCAGCCATTGACTCCATGTCGCCAGTTGATGTCTTCCACCAAATTACCAATTCCCTCACTCAGCGCTTGGTAACGCGGGATATGTGCGCGACTGTCGGGCCCAGCCTGAATCAAGACGATCCGCTCTCGATATTCTGGATATTTCGTCAAAAGCCGATCGAACGCCCGCAAGCGCTCAGGAATGCCCTTGGTGTAGTCAAGCCGATCTACGCCGACACAGACGCGCCTACCCAGGAGCCCATAATTCACCTGCAACCGGGCGCTCTCCGCTCGGACCTCTTCGCTGTCAGCATGCAGCGACAAAGCAGCGAAGTCCGTGCTAATGGGAAAGGGATGTACGAGGGTCTCAACGCCGTCATGATGAAAAACCGAGGAGCGCTCGCGATCCACACGCACTTCCAGCTCGCGGTCCACGGTGGCGAGAAAGTTGTCACAATGGTAGCGGATATGAAACCCTAACAGATCATTGCCCAGCAAGCCCCAGAGAATCTCATGCTTCCACGGACAAATACGAAATGCTTCCGGATTCGGCCAGGGAATATGCCAGAACTGAGCGATCAGGAGATCCGGCCGGGCTTCCTTCAAGAAACGCGGCAGGAGCGCGAAGTGATAGTCTTGAATCCACACCACGGCGGGTTCGTCCTGGATTTCATCGAGGATTGCCTGAGCAAACTTTTCATTCACGCGGCGGTACATGGTCCAATCATCGAGGGCAAAGCGTGGACGCGTGAAGACCACATGACACAGAGGCCAGAGGGTTTCGTTCGCCAGACCGTAATAGTACCCCTCCTCTTCCTCTTTCGTGAGCCACACGCGCTTGAGGGTGTAACAGGGATTGTCTGGCGGCACCTGCACGCGCCCGTGGCAATCTGTCGTCAGGCGATCCGCCATCCCACTGCCATGCGCGACCCAGAGACCGCCACAGGCGCGCAGTACGGGATCCAACGCACTGGTCAAACCAGAGGCTGGGCGTTCACACACCACGCGTCCTCCTGCGTAGGTATGAATATAGGGCTCGCGATTCGCGACCACGACCAGACGCGCGGCGCCGAGTTTTGCCTGCACGGTGTCGCGGAGGGTAGTTTCAGTCCATATCATTACCTTTCCTCCTGGACGTCAGAACAGGTGACAAGGCTCAGGCAGACCAGAA
>DATLYA010000291.1:0-5327 GCA_035575235.1 Candidatus Methylomirabilota bacterium | reverse complement strand
CGCGCTGCCAGCCCCGGTCTCCATCGCCGAAGAGCGCACGGTTGGCCCCTCGCTCGGCAAAGACTCGATTAACCAAGGCGTCCTCTCGTTCACCGTAGGCGGAGCCTTGGTAGTTGTGTTCATGATCGTTTACTACAAATTGGCCGGAGTGTTGGCCGACCTCGCTGTGGTCTTAAACGTGCTCTACCTGCTGGCGGCGCTGGTGTTGATCGAGGCGAGTTTGACTTTACCTGGCATCGCCGGCATCGTGTTGACCGTTGGCATGGCGGTGGATGCAAATGTGCTGATTAATGAGCGCATGCGCGAAGAACTCCGCCTGGGGAAAAGTCCTCGCGCCGCTGTCGAAGCGGGCTATGAGCGAGCGTTGCCTGCCATCCTGGATTCAAATATTACGACGTTGCTCTCGGGGCTGATTCTGATTCAGTTCGGCACGGGACCCGTAAGAGGTTTTGCCATCACGCTTTGCATTGGCATTGTGAGCACCGTGTTTACCGCCGTGATTTGCACGCGTGTGGTCTATGATTACTTGATCGCGCAGCGGCGCTTGACAACGTTGAGTGTGTGATCGCCATGGAACTGATCAAACCTGGAACCAATTTTGACTTCGTCCGCTTTTTTAAATACGCCTATACGTTCTCGCTGGCGTTGATTCTCTTAGGCCTGGCCTCGTTTTGGTATCACGGTGGCCCCAATTATGGCGTCGATTTCGCCGGCGGCACGGTCGTGCATGTGAAGTTTTCACAGCCGACCAACATCAGCGATATCCGTCAGGCGCTCGAGGCGACACAGATTGAAAACATCACGGTGCAGGATTTTGGGCAGGGAGGAAATGAATTTCTTATCCGCGTGCCCATGGCGGAGCAAGGAATGGAAACCCTTGCTAACCAAGTGCAACAAGGACTTACGAACAAATTTGGCGCGCACGCATTTGAGATTCGTCGCGTCGAAACGGTGGGACCCAAAGTCGGCAAAGACCTGCGGCGGAAAGGGCTGCTGGCGGTCTTGTTCTCGACTATCGCCATCGGCGTGTACATTGCGTTTCGTTTCGAGCCCCGCTTTGGCGTTGGCGCGGCCATTGCCCTGCTGCATGACGTGCTGATTACTGCCGGCGCGTTATCGTTGATGAATATGGAGTTTGATCTGACGGTTGTTGCGGCGCTGCTCACTGTCGTTGGTTTTTCGGTCAATGACACCGTGATCATCTGCGATCGCATTCGTGAGAATATGCGCAAAATGCGGCGGGAAGGGTTGGCGCAAATCATTAACCGCAGCGTCAACGAAACCTTGAGCCGGACCATTATTACGACCGGCACGGCGGTATTAGTGATTCTCGCCTTGTTTTTCCTGGGCGGGGATGTCATTCACGCCTTTGCCTTTGCGCTGCTGGTTGGCTTTACGATCGGCACCTATTCATCTATCTATGTCGCCAGTCCCATCGTGTTGTTGTGGGAAAAGGAGGGAAAGCGGCGGTGACGTGGCCAAAGCGACGGTGGGTGCTGCGGACTCCGGATCCGGCGGGCGTCGAGACCCTGTGCGCCGCCTCGCGCTCGTGGTCTACCCCGCTCTCTCCGCTTCTCGCAGGGCTGCTGCTCAATCGCGGGATTGATTCTCCAGAGCGCGCGGCAACGTTCTTAACTCCAGCGCTGCGCACCGGATTGCGCTCGCCGTTATTGTTTCCCGACATGGCGCGGGCGACGGCGCGGCTCATGCGCGCCCTCGCGCAACACGAACGGGTCTGTATCTACGGAGACTATGATGTCGATGGCGTGACCGGCAGTGCGCAACTGTTGCTCTTTTTGCGAGAGCTGGGCATGACGCCGGATCTCTACATCCCGCATCGGATGCGGGAAGGGTACGGGCTCAACGCGCAGGCCGTGAGAGCTATTGCCGAGCGTGGCGCGACCGTCATGATCACGGCGGACTGTGGGGCCACCGCGCATGCGGAGGTTGCGCTGGCGCAGAGTTTAGGCATCGATGTCATTATTTGTGATCATCATTACGTGCCGGATCAGCGCCCGCCTGCCTATGCTGTGCTGAACCCGATGGAAGACGCCTGCCCATTTTCCTTCTCGGGCTTGTCGGGCGCTGGGGTGGTCTTTTACTTGCTGATGGGGTTGCGCATGCGCCTCCGAGAACACGGGCAAGAACCCCTACCGGATCTGCGCCGTTACCTGGATCTGGTGACGTTAGGAACGGTGGCCGATCTCGTGCCGCTTCTCGCAGAGAACCGTGTGCTGGTGACGCATGGTCTGAAAGAGATCGAACGCAGTCAACGTCCTGGCATCCGTGCGTTGAAAGAAGTAAGCGGCGAGGCCGAAGTGTCAAGCAGTTATATTGGTTTTCGCCTGGGTCCGCGCATTAATGCCGGCGGACGCCTGGCTGAGGCGCAGAAAGCCGTGGAGCTCTTGACCACCACTGATATAGCCCGCGCGCGAGAACTGGCGCTTGACCTTGATCGAGAAAACCGCGCGCGTCAGGGCATTGAAGAAAAAATTCTTCATCACGCTATAGCCACGGTGGAGTCCTGGCCGGATCTGGGCGAGCGGCGCAGCATTGTCTTGGCGTCGACGGAGTGGCATCCAGGGGTGATTGGTATTGTGGCCTCGCGCATGGTTGAGCGGTTTCATCGTCCCACGTTTTTGATCGCTCTGGACGGTGAGAAAGGGAAGGGGTCCGGGCGCAGTCCGAAGATGTTTCACCTCTACGAGGGATTGCAAGCCTGCGCGGAATTGCTTGACGGGTATGGAGGGCACCGCCAGGCCGCCGGCTTATCGATTCAGGCCAGTCGAGTTGAAGCGTTTGCGCTGCGCTTTGAGGCAGTCGCGCGGGAGCGGATGCGAGCGGAAGATCTGATTCCCGAAACCGATGTGGATGCAGAGTTGGATTTGTCCGCCTTAAATGGTGAAACTATGGCGGAGGTGCGACGTTTAGAGCCCTACGGACAAGGCAATCCTGAACCTGTGTTTCTCGCACGGAAAGTCCACGTCATGTCCGTACGCACGGTAGGCGAAGTCCCCCTTCTTGGCAAGACTGGTCACCTCAAATTATTACTGCGCTCATCTCAAGGAGGACGACCGCTAGACGCCATCGGGTTTGGCATGGGGGATGCCCCAGTTCGGCAGGGTGGACGGATCGATCTCCTCTTCACCCCGGAAATTAATGTATGGAATGGTAATGCCACTCTGCAGTTGCGTGTTCGTGATTTACACGTTCTGGCTTGAGTAAGAGACGTAAGGAAATATGGACTTGGGGTCGACCTCAATATGAGTGCTCGACCGGCGCCGAGAGACCATACTGACTAACTCCGCAAGATCGTGAAGTATTGACCGTTTTTCGACGTTATGCCATACTCCCCCCGCTCAACCATCGTTTTTGTGGATGTGTTGTCATGGCAGAGAAAGACGACGTCCTGCTCACGAGTCGGCAAGTTGCTCAGATACTCAATTTGAGCCCGGACACGGTAAACGAACTTGCACGACGTCAGGCGCTTCCTGGGGTGAAGCGAGGACGGCAGTGGCGGTTTCGCCGCCACGATGTGGTGGTATTCAAAAGACATATGCAGGGACAGGTAGCAGCCTGAACTCTGAGAAGGGTGGTGTGATCTCCGTGCGGAAGGAAGAGGTGCTCAGGAGTCCCCACGAGAGCAAAATCTATTCTGATTTCTCTCATCTCTACGATAAAATCTTTTCCCGCTTCTTTTGTGAACGTATCAATTACGTCATCACAAGCCTGAACATCCCGCGAGGATCGAAGGTGTTGGAAGTTGGCGTTGGCACTGGTTTGTCCTTACCCGCTTATCCTGCGCATTGCGAAGTCACCGGAGTGGATATCGCGCCGGAGATGCTGGAGCAGGCGCGGCAGAAGGCGATGGAAAACAACTGGCGTCATTTCCGTTTTCAGCAAATGGACGCCCTTGACCTCAAGTTTTCCGATAATGCGTTCGATTTCGTGACGTCATTTCACGTCGTCAGCGTTGTGCCAGATCCGGTCAAAATGATGCGGGAAATTTATCGAGTGTGTAAACCTGGCGGCACTGTGGTGATTATCAATCACTTTCGGACGACGAAACCCCTACTAGGTCCGATCATTGGGGCGTTAGACCCTATCACTCGCCTCTTGGGGTGGCATGCCTCGTTGCAGTTGTCGCAGGCGTTTGCGGATGTGCCGCTGAGGATTGAGAAACGATTTAAAACTTCACCGTTCTCACTCTTTACCGTCGTGTTGGCGCGCGCGATGAAAGAATCGCGGAATGGCAAAGGGCCTGGATGACGCTGCTGGAGGCCAGGGAGTTCACGCTAGAGGCTGCTCGCTCACTTCAGTTCAATAGAGACTTGCCGGTACCGGGCCTCCCCAGTGTTCGTTAAAACGTGGGTCACCCCTTTGACTTTCGGCATGAATACGTCGCCGAACTTTGGCTGCACCGTTTCGCCTTCCGGTTCCGGACCAGCTTTGGTCACGCGGAGTTTACTGCTCTCCAGGCAAATCACGATCTCATCGAGCTGATGAGTGTGGATAGGGGTTGATTGTCCCGGCTCAAGCGTCAGACTCCACACTTTCGCTTTGTCAGTTTCCAGCAATAAAATTGGCTCTGCCGTCGGCCCTGCAGTGCTTTCCGGAATATGGAACAGCAAAGCGAACCCAAACATCACGCCGGCTAGTCCAAGGAGGACGCCAAGGCCGAAACCAAACGCGAAGCGTTTCATGGAACGATTTCTCCTCTCGGCAATGCCGAGCTTGGTCTTACTCTAAGGAATTGGCGAACCAGCATTGTCACCCCGAACCCTTCGACGGAGCCTGTCTTGCGCATCGTCGAAGGACTCAGAGCCCGCCCTGAACGGAGTGAAGGGATAAGCTCCGTGAAGGGTCTTGCGTCGAAAGGCTGCGCTCAGCATGCCGGGGCTGAGCGCAGCGTAGTTATGGTGTATGAGATGCGATCAGATTTCGTCGGCGTGTTTACTTTGCACGAGAAATATACTCACCCGTCTCGGTATCGACGCGAATAGTTTCGCCAACGTCAATGAAACTCGGCACGCGAACGACGAGGCCGGTTTCGGTCGTCGCCGGTTTCAACTCGTTGGTGACTGTGGCCGTTTTCATCCCCGGCGGGGTATCGGTAACCTGTAAATCCACTGTTTTGGGAAGAGTAATACCGACTGGTTGACCCTCATGATAATCGACTTTGATCTTCAAATTCGGAATCAAATAGTGAACAGAATCGCCCAGCGCCTCTTTGGAGAGCGACACTTGATCATAATTCTCTGAATTCATGAAGAAGAAATCATCTCCAGACTGATAGAGATATTCCATTTCCAGTTGTTCGAGGGTGA
>DATLYA010000290.1:0-42801 GCA_035575235.1 Candidatus Methylomirabilota bacterium | reverse complement strand
TAACCTTGCCGCCTCGGTCTCCATTTCCTTGCCGCACAGTTCACACGCTTTACCGAACCCAACAATGCCAGGAACATTCAGCGTGCCGGAACGCATGCCTCGTTCGTGTCCTCCCCCATCCATCATAGGAGTCAGCCGCACACGAGGTCCTTTCGAGCGCACATACAGCGCGCCACACCCCTTTGGGCCATAAATCTTATGTCCAGTCATCGAGAGCAGATCGATCCCATCTTGATCGACATTCACTGGAATCTTGCCTACTCCCTGTGTAGCGTCACAGTGGAACAGCACGCCTTTTTCCTTGGCAATCTTGCCAATTTCTTTGATCGGCTGAATCGTGCCAATCTCGTTATTGGCGTACATGATGGAGATGAGAATCGTTTTATCAGTAATCGCCTGACGCACATCGTCAGGACTCACCATGCCATAGCGGTCAACTGGCAGGTACGTCACCGTGGCCTTGCCCTGCCGCTCCAGAGCTTTGCAGGTGTCCAGCACCGCCTTGTGTTCAGTAACGCAAGTGATGACATGGTTCCCTTTCTCTTTATAGAACTCGATCACGCCTTTGATCGCCAGATTATCCGACTCCGTCGCACCGCTGGTAAAGATAATCTCTTTGCCCTTTGCGCCAATCAGCGACGCGATTTGCTCGCGCGCCGTATCGACCGCCTCCTCCGCCTCCCATCCAAAGGGGTGATTACGGCTGGCCGCATTGCCGAATTTTTCCGTGAAATACGGCAGCATCGTTTCGAGCACCCGCGGGTCCATCGGCGTCGTCGCGTGGTTATCCATATAAATCGGCCGCTTCATGCATATCACCCCTAATGTGGACTTTACGTGTCTACGATAAGGCGTTTACCATCTCCTGTCAACTTCACTGGGCGATGCCGGCCTCAGCTCTTGAGCAAAGAGCGAAGGTAACGGCCAGTGTGCGATTGTTCAACTCGGGCAATCTCCTCCGGCGTTCCGGTTGCCACGATGCGCCCGCCGCGCTCGCCTCCTTCTGGTCCGAGATCGATCACATAATCAGCGGCCTTGATGACATCGATGTTGTGTTCGATCACGACTACTGAATGTCCGGCGTCAACCAAAAGATTTAACACCTGCAGCAATCGCTCAATATCGGCAAAATGTAATCCGGTGGTCGGCTCATCCAAAATATAGAGCGTAGGCCCTGGGGTGCGGCGACTCAGCTCTTTGGCGAGTTTCAACCGTTGCGCTTCTCCCCCGGACAACGTGGTCGCCGGCTGTCCTAAGCGCAGATACGCTAATCCCACCTCACGCAGCGTTTCGAGTCGCGGTCGCAGCGCGGGAATATCGCCAAGTACCTCGAATGCTTCACTTACTGTGAGTTCGAGGATCTGTGCGATATTCCGCCCGCGAAACTGCACTTCGAGCGTTTCACGGTTGTAGCGCGCGCCGCGGCATACGTCGCAGACAACGTGCAGATCCGGCAGGAAATGCATCTCAACCGCCACCGTTCCATTCCCCTCACACGCTTCGCACCGCCCGCCTTTGACGTTAAAGGAGAATCGCTCCGGACCGTACCCGCGCACCCGCGCTTCTTGCGTCTGGGCAAACAGTTCACGCACAGGGTTGAACAGGCCGATATACGTGGCGGGATTCGAATGGCCGGTGCGACCGATCGGAGACTGATCGACACAGATAACTTTGTCGAGTTGTTCCCAGCCTGTGAGTTGTCCTGTCCTTTCGTTGGAGAAATCCCCCCTTGAGCCCCCCTTTGTGAAAGGGGGGAAGGCGCGAAGCGCGGGGGGATTTGGGGGCCACGCCGCAGCTACTGTTCCCGGGCTCAATCTTTGCAGTAATTGCGCCAAAGCAGGGGCAAGGATATCCAACACCAAGGTGCTTTTTCCCGAGCCCGATACGCCAGATACACAAGTTAAGACGCCGAGGGGAATCGCGACTGACACATCCTTGAGGTTGTGCAGGGATGCGTGAGAGACGTTCAGCCACCTAGACGCCTGACGGCGTTGCGTCACTGTTGTGGCTGTTCGTTCGCCAGAGAGATATTTTCCCGTGAGCGACGCGGGCGCGTGCATCACTTCCTGTGGCGTTCCCACTGCTAACAATTCGCCCCCGAAATTGCCCGCTCCCGGCCCGAGATCAATCAGGTAATCAGCCGCCAGCATGATCTCGCGGTCATGCTCCACCACGACCAGCGAATTTCCTCGCTCGCGCAGCTGGTGGAGCGCGCCCAGCAACCTCTCAGTGTCACGCTGGTGCAGTCCAATGGACGGCTCATCCAGCACGTATAGCACCCCAGACAAGCCGGAGCCAATCTGCGTCGCCAACCGAATCCGTTGCGCCTCGCCGCCTGAGAGGGTGGACATCGGGCGGTCTAACGTCAAATAGTCCAGCCCCACATCCAGGAGGAACTGTAAACGGGTGGTAATCTCTTGCAAGAGCGGACGAGCAATGGCGGCCTGCTGCTGCGAAAGAGTCAACGC
The DNA here is from genome assembly GCA_035575235.1 of Candidatus Methylomirabilota bacterium. Taxonomy (GTDB): domain Bacteria; phylum Desulfobacterota; class Binatia; order Bin18; family Bin18; genus SYOC01. Next base: position 40,333 of record DATLYA010000290.1, on the reverse strand, counting down.
ACTGAAAAAGGCTCGTGCTTCAGCGATGGGCAACGTTGCAACTTCGACAATATCTCTTCCCTCAAGCCGCACGCCGCGGCTTTCTTTTTTCAATCGCGCGCCACCGCACTCAGCACAGAGAAGGATCTCACTGTGCAGTTCGGCATCATCCGTTTCGGCGGACTTCTTCTTACGAGCGGGTTTCTTCATGGTCTGTACGCCAAGTCCACCACACTCAGGACACGCGCCCTCGGGACTATTGGGCGAAAAAAACGCCGGTGTAATGTCCGGATAAGAGAATCCGCAGGCTGGACAGACAAAACGCTGGGTAAATAACAATTCGTCTTTGTCGCCAACCAACAGCTTCGCCACATCATGGCCGTAGCGGAAGGCGGTCTCCAGCGAATCCGCCAAGCGCCGGGCCACACCGCTCCTGATCACCAGGCGATCCACCACTACGTCTATACTAACGGAATCTGTGCGCGGCGGAGGAATATCATCGCCGAGCTCATGCATCACGCCATCGACCCGCACGCGGACAAAACCCGCGCCTTGCAGTTCACGCAGTACGCCCCTGAAGTTCGCCGCCTGTTTCAAGCGCAGCGGCGCTAACACCTGCACGCGACTGCCTTCGGGTAGCTGCAGCAGTTGATCGACAATTTGCGGCACGCTATGCCGCACGATAGCGCGATGACACTGTAGACAATAAGGCGTTCCCACTCGGGCATACAGTACGCGCAAAAAATCGGCAACCTCCGTCGCCGTGCCGACCGTGGAACGCGGGGAAGAGACGGAGCCGCGCTGTTCGACAGCAACCGCCGGCGAGAGCCCTTCTATAGAATCAACATCCGGCTTGGCGCGTTGATCCAGAAACTGCCGCGCGTAGGCGGACAAAGACTCAATATAGCGCCGCCGTCCTTCGGCATACAGCGTATCAAACGCCAGCGACGATTTCCCCGAGCCTGACACGCCGGTCACGACCACCAGCTTTTGTTTCGGGATATCGACGTCGATATTTTTGAGATTATACTGCCGCGCGCCGCGAATGCGAATAATATCCACGTATGAAGTATATCAAACAAGGCGTGGCATGAGCAGCGCCCACTGCTCTTTGTAACAGTTGACAGCGAGCGGAAAACGGCAGAATAATCGCCCCTATGGGCAGCGGAGGGGAAGCGAAACCCACCGACACGATAGGCATGGCACGCAAGCTGGCCGCTATTCTTAGCACCGATGTTGCGGGCTACAGTCGCCTCATGGGCGACGATGAGGAAGCCACCATCCGCACCCTGACGGCTTATCGCACCCTCCTCTCCTCTTTGATCCAGCAGTATCGCGGGCGGGTCGTTGATGCCCCCGGCGATAATCTCTTGGCCGAGTTCGCCAGTGTGGTGAACGCCGTGCGCTGCGCGGTGGAGATCCAGCAATCACTCAAGACACAAAATGCCGGGCTGCCGGAACAGCGGCAAATGCAGTTCCGCATCGGCATCAACCTGGGTGATGTGATCGTCGAGGGCGAACGGCTCTACGGCGACGGGGTCAATATCGCGGCGCGGTTGGAGAGTCTGGCCGAGCCAGGCGGCATCTGTATTTCCGGTACCGTCTACGATCAGGTCGAGACTAAGCTGTCGCTCACATACGACTATCAAGGCGAGCAGACAGTCAAAAATATTACCAAACCGGTGCGGGTGTATCGCATCGTGCTGCCTGAGGTGTCCTCTCCCTGCGTGGGAGAGAGCCAGGGTGAGGGGAGCGCCAAAGCGACGAAGCGTTCCACGTTCCAGGTTTCAGGTTCCAAGGGAAAAGGTCGGAGGATGCGCCCGACGCACCGAGGGGTGGTGGTGGGACTCGTGCTCATCGCGGTCACCTTCGGCGTCATTCGCTATCTTTCTCATCCGTCACTGAGCCCTCAGTCCCCAGCACTCAGTCCTACCGTGGCGCCAGCGGCGTTGCCCTTACCTGACAAACCGTCCCTCATTGTCCTGCCCTTTGTCAACATGAGCCACGACCCCGAGCAAGAGTATTTCAGCGACGGCCTCACCGAAACATTGACCAGTGATCTCTCGCGTATCTCCAGTCTTTTTGTCATCGCCCGCAACTCCGCCTTCACATACAAAGGCAAAGCGGTGAAGGTACAGGACGTGGGCAAAGAAATGGGCGTGCGCTATGTGCTCGAAGGCAGTGTGCTGAAGGCCGACGATCAAGTACGGATCAATGCCCAATTAATCGACGCTTCCACCGGCTATCACCTCTGGTCCGAGCGCTATGATCGGCCTTTAACGCATATCTTGACGCTCCAAGATGAAATCGTGCAGCAGATCGTCACCACGCTGCAATTGCAGTTGACGCTGCAGGAGCACGGGGTCATCGTACGCAAACACACCGACAATCTAGAGGCCTATGACGCCCTCTTGCGCGGGCAGGAGGCGTATTTCCGCTACACAAAAGAGGCGAATCTACAGGCCCGGCATCTGTACGAACACGCGCTCACTCTGGACCCGCAGTATGCGGAGGCGTACGTCTGGCTTAGTTTTACCTACTGGCGAGAATGGGTGTATCGCTGGAGTACCGACCCGCACACGCTGGAGCAGGCATGGGAGGTCGTGCATCAAGCCTTGGCCCTGGACGACGCCTTGCCGGCCGCCCATTCGGCCGTCAGCTACATCTATGCCCAGCGCCAGCAGTATGCCGAAGCGATCACCGAAGGCGAACGGGCGATTGCGCTCGATCCCAACGACGCCGACAGCTATGCCCGGCTGGCGGATGTGCTCACCTTCGCGGGCCGTCATGAGGAAGTCTTGCAGATGATGGAGCAGGCGATACGGCTGAACCCGCATTATCCACCCTGGTATGGAGCTGACTTGGGCGCGGCCTACTTGATGACTGGACGGTACGCCGAGGCGATTACCCCGCTGCAGGCCGCTTTGCAACGCAACCCCAATCATATCCCGGCTCACATCACGCTCGCTTTGTGCTACCTATTCCAGTGGATCACACAACAGAGCCCCACAGACCACAGCTTAGAGCTCGCGCTGGCGGAGGTGCAACGGGCCGCGGCCTTGAATGAGTCCCTCCACCGCAGCCATCTTTATGAGGGCTATATCCTTCTTTACCAGCGGCAGTATGAGCAGGCCGTAGCGGAGATGGAGCGGGCCGTAGCCCTTGCACCGACTGATGCGTCAACGCATGCGGCGCTGGCCGATGTGCTAAGCTGTATGGGCCGGACGGAAGAGGCGATAGCGGCCGCCGCCCAGGCGTTGCGCCTGCAGCCTGAATTTGCGGACAGTCACTTGGTCAGCGTCGGTTTCGCCTATGCCCTGGCCGGGCACGAGACAGAGGCGCAGGCCCCGTTGCAACGCTACCTCAGTCACTATCCCAACATGCTGCCTGCCCATCTCATGCTGGCGGCGGTCTACAGCGAATTAGGCCAAGCCGCCGAGGCGCAGAAGGAAGCCGTCGAAGTGTTGCGGTTCAATCCCAATTTTTCACTAGCAGTGCACAAGCAGCGCATGCCGATCAAAGACCCCGCCGTGCTGGAGCGGCATATCGCCGCGTTGCGCAAGGCGGGACTGAAATAAATGAAAAATGAAAAATTAAGAATGAGGAAAAGAGTCGGAAGGTTAAAGGCTAAAAGCTGAGGAGATAAAATGCATCATGAAAAATGAAGCGTAGCGTTCGAGACTTATAGTGAGCGAAGCATCTCGGACAACACTATGGAATCAGACCTGCCACACACCAGAAGGGTCTTGCCTTCTGTAAAAGCTTTGCATTCATGTCAAGTGCTTTCACTGTTGCTCGCCCGGTGGGTGTTTGACCGATCAGCTTCTTCCAATCCTGACTCCAACGGAAATGCTCTTCCCATATGTCCTTGCGGGGATGATAAAGCGAGACCAGTTTGCCAGTACGCGGATCAAGCGCTCTCGTCTGAGCGCCTTTGGCAATATTGCAGTGCGAACAGGCTAAGCAAAGGTTGTCCGCGATGGTCGAACCGCCCAGAGCACGAGGAATAATGTGATCAAGATGAAAAGCCTGCCCAATAAGGATTTGCGGCGCTTGGCAATACTCACACCGCCCGGCTGCCCGTGCTCTTACTTGCGCGGCTACCCGAGCAGAAACCTTTGCCGTCACCCGTGAGCATGCTCCTGTTTCAGTTGCGCTCGCCTGGCAGAGGTAGGATGGAGCGCTTGTCGGAAACGGGCCCTCAGCGGCCTGCCTCGTTCATCAAAGAGTTCTGGACGCAACGCGCGGGCTAAAGCCTGGGAGTTTGTTAACAAAAGTTGATCCACTTCAACGCCTAGCTGCTGCAGTTCTTTTTGCTCCGCCTGACTGAGCCGAGCATTGTTGTGCTTATCCATGAGCGTGGCTAAACGGATGCTCTTTTGTGAAGAGAGTCGTTGAAGAGGCACAACCACGGTATTTTTGTCAGGCGTAAGATCTCTGAGAAGCTGCTCGGCTAACCGCAGTTGGAGCTTGGTAGGAAGCTGTCGGGCGGCAGCTAACGCAACTTTCAAAGCTTGGGGCTTCTGAATCATATCTGCTCAGTCTATTTTTTCTGAAGACTAACCAAATGTAGCACAGGACGGATGTCTCGCAACGGCTTCTCAGCATACGAGTAGCGGCAATGGAGTAAGGTGTGGCCCTCGCCCCTACTACCGAAGCATGGGGACATGCAGCGTTAGCGGAAGTTCTGAGCTGTATGGGCAGGACGGAGGATGCCCTGACGGCAGCAGAAAGGGCGTTGCGTTTGAAGCCCTTTATTCAGGAAGCGACCGAAGTGCTGAGGCTTAATCCCAACTTCTCACTGGCAGTGCACAAACAGCGCATGCCGATCAAAGACCCGGCGGTGTTGGAACGGCAGATCGCCGCGTTGCGCAAAGCAAGGCTCAAATAAATGCGGGATGCGGAGCGCGGAACGATGACTGAAGAGCAAGTGCTGAGCAACAAATTTCTGGATTTGCAGGATGCCGCGCGGCGTGGGTGTCTCATCGAGCCGGTTGACCAGTGTGGCCAGTGGAGTCAAAATACCGTACACTTGGGCTATGACTGAAGCTGAGCTGTTGCAGCATATCGAAGTGAATCCGCATATTTTTGGTGGTAAACCTATCGTGCGAGGCGTGCGAATCGCCGTGGAGCATATTCTCGGCATGCTTGCGGCAGGAGATACGCCGGAAAAAATTTTAGAAGAGTACTCGTTTCTTGAACCTGAAGATATTCAAGCGTGTCTACTCTTTGCATACAAATCGATGACAGGTGAACAAATCTACGAGAGAGTTACAGTCGCAAAATCCTCATGAAATTCCTGCTCGATGTCTGCGCCTCCTCACGGTCGCTACGGAGAATCCTCACTGATTTGGGCCACGAGGTTCTTTCCGTTGTCGAGATAGATCGGCGGGCGGAAGACAGCGCAATTCTTGCTTTGGCGCACCAAGAGGAAGAGTCTTCATCACAGAAGACAAAGATTTTGGCGAGCTGCTTTTTGTACGGCGCTTACCTCATGCGGCTATCATTCGCTTCGTCGGGATGCGCGTAGAAGATCAGGTCTTAGCCATGCAAGAGCTACTCGATTACCACGCAGCGGATTTAGCGAACAACAGCTTGATCGTTGTCACCAAAGGGCGGCTCCGGATTCGGCGTCATTCATGGGTCGACCTTTTTTGATTCTTTCCCCACCGCAACAGCGGATGGCGCGCGGCGCGGGTCTCATCGAGCCGGCTGACCGGCGCGGTCATCGGCGCATTCTTCAGCGCCTCCGGACTGGTGCGAATCTCATAGGCGATAGCGAGCATCGCTTCAATAAATTCATCAAGCGTTTCTTTGCTCTCGGTTTCCGTTGGTTCAATCATGAGCGCGCCGCTCACCACGAGCGGGAAATAAATCGTCGGCGCATAAAAACCATAGTCGAGTAACCGCTTGGCGATGTCGAGGGTTTTCACGCCGCTCTGCTTAAATGACTCGTCGGAAAACACACATTCGTGCATGCACGGCGTATCATAAGCAATATCGTAGGCTTCCTCTAACCGTTTGCGGAGATAATTGGCGTTCAGCACAGCCATGCGCGTGGCGTGCGTCAGTCCATCGCTGCCCATCGCCAGGATATAGGCATACGCGCGCACGAGCACGCCGAAATTGCCATAGAAGGAGCGGACTCTACCAATCGATTGAGGAAAATCCTCGCGCCAGCGATATGCGTCCTTGTCTTTGACAAGGCGCGGCACGGGAAGGTATGGCTCCAAGATGCGTTTCACTCCGACCGGCCCGGCGCCAGGCCCGCCCCCGCCGTGCGGCGTGGAAAACGTCTTGTGTAAATTAAACTGAATCACATCCGCGCCCATATGACCGGGTTTCGCCGCGCCCATGAGGGCATTGAGGTTGGCGCCATCCATATACACCAAGGCGCCCTGCGCATGCAGCACCTCAGTGATGGCCACGATTTCCCGCTCGAAGAGGCCAAGGGTGTTGGGATTGGTCACCATAAGTGCTGCGACTTCCGCATCGACAAATTGTTTGACTGTCTCCGCTTCGAGTATTCCCGCAGCGCTAGTGGGCACTTCAACAACGGTGTAGCCGCACAACGCCGCCGAGGCAGGATTCGTGCCGTGCGCGCTGCCTGGAATCAACACTTTCTTGCGCTGATTCCCACGGTCCTGATGATAAGCGCGGATCAGTTTCATGCCAGTCAACTCACCTTGCGCGCCCGCAGCCGGCTGGACGCTGACGGCGTCCATACCGCTAATTTCAGCCAGGCAGTGTTCAAGGTGAGCAATCAACGCCAGCGCGCCCTGCGCGTATTCGTCGGGCGTCAAAGGATGGAGGGACGCAAAGCCGGGAAGACGCGCAACCACTTCATTGACTATCGGGTTGTACTTCATCGTGCACGACCCCAAGGGATAGAGCGTGGTGGCCGCGCTAAAGTTCCACTGGGACAAACGTGTAAAATGCCGCACAACCTCAAGCTCGCTGACTTCTGGAAAGCGCGCCAGCGTATCGCGGCAGAGTTCCGCGGGAATATCCAAGCTCCCATCGCGGTCAGGCAGATCGTCTTCCGGCAGTGAATAGCCCACCCGTCCAGGAGAGCCGCGCTCGACGATCAAAGGCTCATCAAGAACGCCGCGTTTACCCATTTTCATGATGATGTTTCGCGCCTCGCAATAAGGATCACGCAACACGAATCACGTATAACGTCTTGCGTGTTACGTGGTGCGTGTCATTTCCTCGGCTAACCGCTCAATTTGTGTACGCGCGTGCAACTCCGTCACACAAAGCAAAAGGTGATCCGTGAGTTCCGGATACCAGTTCTCCAGGAGCACGCCGGCAATGATGCCCTGCGCTTTCAAGCTATGCCAGACGGCGCGAGCATTTTTCAGCTCGACGACAAACTCGTTGAAGAAGGGCGCGGTAAATGGAGTGCGGCAACCACCACGCAGCAGAAGATCTCGGGCAAAATGGCTTTTCTTAACATTCCGTTCCGCAAGTTCCCGCAGTCCCTGCCTGCCCAGTAAGGAGAGGAACACCGCGACCGCCAGCGCGCATAAGCCCTGATTCGTGCAGATATTCGACGTCGCCTTTTCCCGGCGGATGTGTTGCTCGCGGGTGGCAAGGGTCAACACAAACCCACGCCGCCCTTCGTGGTCTACTGTCTCTCCGACCAGGCGGCCAGGCATGTTGCGCAGAAAACGCTCACGGCAGGCGAACAAGCCAACACCAGGACCGCCATAGCTGACAGGAATCCCTAAACTCTGTCCCTCGGCAACGGCGATCTCGGCTCCGAGTTCGCCTGGAGATTTCAGCAGTCCCAGCGCCAGGGCTTCCGTGGTCGCTGTTACAGTCAGAGCGCCGCGTTGCCGCGCCAGCGCGCTGATATGGGCAACATCTTCAATCACGCCAAAGACGTTCGGATACCCGACCACTACACTCATGACGTGATCGTCAAGGAGACGCTCTAGCGCCGCCGTATCCAGACGACCATCCGCCGCCCACGGCGCTTCTACCACACGCACTCCAGGAGCGCCGCTCACATACGTGTGGACAACCTGGCGATATTGAGGGTGGAGAGAACGCGCGATGAGCACCGTAGAGCGTTGCGGCAAAATACGCTTCGCCATCAGCACCGCCTCGGCAGTCGCCGACGCGCCGTCATACATGCTCGCATTCGCCACCTCCAACCCCAACAAGGTCGCCACCAAGGATTGGAATTCGAAGATCGCTTGCAGCGTGCCCTGACTTACTTCTGGTTGATACGGCGTGTAGGCGGTGGCGAATTCCGACCGTTGCAATATTTGATCAACCACGACCGGCGAGAAATGCCGATAGGCCCCAGCGCCAAGAAAGGCCGCCACCTCAGGTTCGACGCGATTCAGGTGCGCCAGCGCCGTGAGACGTTCTCGCACGCTCGCTTCAGAGAGCCCAGCAGGAAGATCAATGGCGGCGCGGCGACGTAGTTGTTCCGGTAGATGCGCAAACAAATCATCCACCGTACGCGCCCCTATGGCGGCAAGCATGGCTGCGATATCGCCGGCGGTGTGAGGAATGTAACGCATACGCAGTCTTTCAGCCCGGCAGGCACTCAGTCACTCCATCAAGCAGCCAAACAGTCGGTTAGATTTTAAGACTTTCAGACTGTGAGACTGACAGACTCATAGACTGAGGGACTATCTGTTATTCTTCTTTCTCTTCTTCCACGAACGTTAGGTATTCCGCTGCAGTCAATAACTCATCCAGCTCACTTGGATCACTCATCTCTACACGGATCATCCACGCATCGCCATACGGATCTTCATTGACGGTTTCCGGACTATCAGCCAGCGGTCCGTTGACTTCCACCACGGTTCCGCTGACCGGAGCAAAAACGTCGGACACTGCCTTGACAGATTCAACCACACCAAATGGCTCATCCTTTGTGACCTGCGCGCCAACTTCAGGCAGTTCAACATAGACAACATCGCCGAGTTGTTCTTGGGCGTAATCTGTGATGCCAATCGTCGCGATTCCTTCCTCGACCGCGACCCATTCGTGTTCGCGCGAATACCGCAGATCCTTCGGGACCTCCATAATTCACTCCTTATTGTTGCCGTCTTCGATAAAAAGGCAGAGCCGCGATCCGCGCGGGAACGCGTCGGTGGCGAATCTCGACTTCAATCGAAGCGCCAACGGTTGCAAACGAAGGAGGCGCATAGCCCAACGCAATGCCTACTCCTAACGTGGGCGACTGCGTCCCACTCGTCACCATGCCGATCTGTTGGTCGCCGCTCCATAACGCGTAGCCATGGCGAGGGACGCCAGCCCCCTCCATTGTAATGCCAACGAGTCGCTTCGTTATCCCCTCGGTTTGTTGTCGCAGTAACGCCTCGCGACCAATAAAGCCGACTTTTCCAAATTGCACAAGCCGCTGCAACCCAGCCTCCAAAGGAGAAGTGTGAGCGTCAAGGTCGTTGCCGTAGAGCAACAAGCCTGCTTCAAGCCGCAGCGTGTCACGAGCGCCGAGACCAACCGGGACAAGGCCATGAGACTGGCCGTTCTGCCGGCAAGCTTGCCAGAGGGCGCGCGCCTGCTCCGCTGGCGCAAAAAGTTCAAACCCATCTTCCCCGGTATACCCTGTCCGCGCAATGAGCGTCTGCACGCCGGCGACTTCGCCAGGAGACGCCCAATACCGGCGTATGGGCGATACATCATCGGCGGTCATGAGCTGAACAATCTCAACCGCCCGCGGTCCCTGCACAGCAATCAACGCCAGCTCCTCGCTCCGATTCCGTAGTTCAGCGCGCCCATGATTATGCTCACTGATCCACTGCCAATCTTTCTCGATATTGGCGGCGTTCACGCAAAGGAGATATCTATCCTCCCCAGTACGGTACAACACGAGATCGTCAACACAACCGCCATCGGGATAACACAGGACGGAATATTGCGCTTGCCAGAGCCGCACTCGCGCGACATCCGTCACTAATAGTTCTTGACAGACTTCAAGTGCGCGCGACCCGGCGATTTCGATTTCACCCATATGGCTGAGGTCGAACAGTCCAGCCTGGGTGCGTACGGCGTGATGTTCCGCCAGAATGCTGCTGTACTGCACAGGCATTTCCCAGCCGCCAAATTCCACCATGCGCGCGCCAAGAGAGCGATGAACGTCATAAAGGGGAGTGCGTCTTCCCATAACACTTTCAGTTTCTTGCAGGTGTAAGAGAACCGGAGCTTTCTCAGGACGAAGCGGAGCACCGGGGACGGGGAGAACCGGAGAAGAAAGTTGTGTGCTCTCTCCGCTTCCTCGCTTCTCCGCTTCCGTGTATCAGTTCTCCGCTTCTCCGGTTCGGTTTGTCTGACTTTGATGCTCTCGTAGTTGCACTTCTGCCGCCTTCAACGTATTAGACAATAGCATAGCCACCGTCATCGGTCCGACCCCACCGGGCACGGGCGTGATAAATGCGGCGTGCTCCCTGGCAACGCGGAATTCCACATCTCCTTTCAGTGACTTATCAGGCAATCGAGAAATACCAACGTCAATCACCACAGCGCCCTCTTTAATCCAGTCGCCTTTGATAATTTCAGGACGACCAACTGCGGCCACCACAATGTCAGCTCCGCGGACTTCATCCGCCAGCCGCTCCGTGTGAGAATGGCAACATATCACCGTGGCGTTCCTTTCCAACAACATCAACGCCACCGGTTTACCTACCAACAGACTCCGGCCAATGACGACGGCGCGTTTTCCGGTTAAGGACACACCGCTCTCCTCGATGAGCCGCATCACGCCGAGGGGCGTGCACGGCCGCAACCCCGGTTCGCCTAGTACGAGCTTCCCCTGATTCCAGGGGTGCAGCGCATCCACATCTTTCTCTGGAGCCAAGGCTTCGACGAGTTTTGCTCTGTCGAGATGCGACGGCAAGGGTAACTGAATGAGAATCCCATGCACGTCGGCGCGGGCATTTAACTCTGCAATCAACGCACGCGCCTCACCCTCAGAAGCGGTCGCCGACAGACGATAGCCAAAGGAGTGCATGCCGACTTCGCGGCACGCCTTCTCTTTCGTGCCTACATAGACTTGCGAAACCGGATCATCGCCAATCAGCACGGTGGCCAACCCTGGCGCAGAACCATGGTGTGCGACGTAGCGAGCAACAGCCTGTTTCACCTCTGCGCGCACTCGGTGCGCGAGCGCTTTGCCATCAAGTAGTACACCCATTCACTTTAGGATACGTGAATCCCTTCCAGGCTGTAAAGTCAGTGACAGCGTGTGCTATGGTGGAAACATGAAGATCGGGGTTCCCAAGGAGATTAAAGCGGAAGAAACACGGGTTGCCATTACACCAAGCGGTGTGGCGGCGTTGGTTGCGCACGGGCATGAGGTCTACGTCGAACACGATGCTGGTTCAGGCAGCAGCATCCCCGACGATTTGTACCGGGCGGCCGGCGCGCGTATTGCGCCTTTAGCCAGCGCAGTGTGGGAGCAAGCGGATATGATTCTCAAAGTTAAAGAGCCGCTTGCCGCTGAGTATGAGTTTCTCCGTCCCGGATTGATCCTTTTTACCTATCTGCACCTGGCGGCGGAAGAACGTCTGACGCGGGTGTTGCTAGAAAAACAGGTCACGGCGCTCGGGTACGAAACGATCCAACTTGATGACGGTTCCCTGCCGTTGCTGGCCCCGATGAGTGAAGTCGCAGGCCGCCTTGCCATTCAAGTGGGCGCGTGGTGTCTACAAGCGCAAAACGGCGGACGCGGCGTGCTGCTGAGCGGAGCCTCGGGCGTCAAACCGGCGCATGTGGTCATTCTTGGCGCAGGCATCGCAGGCGCAAGCGCTTGCCAGGTGGCGGTCGGCGTCGGCGCTCACGTCAGTATTCTTGATATCAACCCAGCTCGGCTGCGTTATGTTCACGATATTCTCAATGGGCATGTCACTACTGTGATGTCAAACCGCGCGAACATCGAAGAGGAGGCGACCTCCGCTGATTTGGTCATCAGCTCCGTGCTGGTGCCCGGCGCGCGGACGCCTAAATTGCTGACACGCTCGCTCTTTCGCAGCATGAAGCCGGGGGCGGCGTTTGTCGATATTTCCATTGATCAAGGCGGGAGCGCAGAAACGTCGCGGCCAACTACACATCACGACCCGATCTACTGCGAAGAAGGAGTCGTACATTACTGCGTGACCAATATGCCAGCAATCGTGCCGCATACTTCCACCTATGCTCTGACGAATGTCACTTTGTCATACGCGCTGGAACTTGCTGATAAGGGCTGGCGAGGGCTGCGCGAGAATCCAGTGCTGCGGCGCGGGTTGAACACGCATAAAGGCCTGGTGATGCATCCGGGCGTCGCTGCAGCATTCAACCTGCCGTGCGCGACATTAGAGCAGCCATTCGAAGGAGTGGTGTGAGAGAGCTTTCACCAAACGCTCAAGCGTCGGGCTGAAGCAACCAAGCCCGGAGCGCAAGCTCCGGACGGGAGTGAGCGAGAACTGAATTCATCAGCAGGATCGCATGACCGCGCGGTGCCCGGGCGTGACCTGTCGCGCCCTTTCAAGCGGCGTATCGCCGCACTCCAATAATCTGTCGCACCTTACAAAAGGAATCCGCCCTAAGCCGCTTGTCCAACCCGCCAATTTTTCGTTGACAACCTCCAGAGGCGCCAGCTAATTTTTCCCTATGAGCGCTTCAGAAGATTCAGGAACCCCTGCAGTGGGTCGGCAATTGCCGTACGCACTGCGCGCTTTTCGTCATCGCAATTTCTGCTTATTTTTTGCCGGACAATTTGTTTCCCGAGTCGGGTTTTGGATGCAAGGCATGGCGCAAGGCTGGCTCGTGTATCGCCTGACGCAGTCGTCGTTCATGTTAGGGCTGGTGTCTTTTGCCGGTCAAATCCCAGCGGTCGCCTTAGGACTCTTCGCGGGAGTTGTTGCTGATCGCTTCAATCGATATCGCATTTGTCTTGTCACCCAGGTCTTATTTATGCTCCAGGCATTGACCCTGGGGTTTCGTACGATACAGGGCAGCATTACCCCATGGGAAGTCTTTGCTTTGGCGCTGGTGGCCGGCGTGCTCCAAACATTTGAAATGCCAGCTCGCCAAAGTTTCTTACAGGACATTGTAGGAAGAGAAGATCTCACGAGCGCCATTGCGCTAAATTCCGCCCTCGTCAACGCTGCCCGTATCCTTGGTCCGGCCCTGGCTGGGGCGATCGTCGCTCACATGGGAGAAGGGGAATGCTTTACTATCAACGGCATATGCTATCTTGCCATTATCGGCGGTTTTCTCGCGATGCAGCTCCCTGCGCACCTGGCTGTGCGTCCGACGCCAGGCTCCACTTCGGCCTTTATTCGTGAGGGTGTTAACTATGCCCGGCACACCCCTGCCATTCGCTTATTGCTATTGTTGATTGGATTGCTCAGTCTGCTCAGCACCCCGTATACCGTCCTCATGCCGGTATTCGCAAAAGATATTTTACATGGCGGCCCGGATAGCATGGGGATGCTGATGGGCGCTGCCGGCGTGGGGGCGGTGATCGGAAGCATTTTTCTTGCCCGTAATCGCGACCCCACTAAATTAGGGCGCACGATCGCGTTTTCGCTCGTGCGATTTGGTATTGGCCTGATCCTTTTTTCTTTTTCCCGCAACTTTTGGCTGTCACTCGTCCTGCTGCCGCTCATAGGTTCCGGCTTCATGGTGCCCATGTCAGCCGCGAACACACTACTGCAGACGCTGACGCCTGACGCTTTACGCGGACGGGTAATGAGCCTCTTTCTCATGATGTTCATGGGCACGCCGCCGCTCGGCAGTTTACTAGCGGGCAGCCTTGCGCTGCAGATCGGCGCGCCATTGACCGTCGGAATCACAGGTAGTTGTCTCCTGATCGCGGCGTTCTGGTTTGCGCTGCGTATGCATATCCTGGAACGAGCAGAGGAAGCCGAAGAAACGGCAACAGCAGTGAGCCTCAGGGAAGGGGCCGTTAGTGGTGGAGGGTCATAATGTCACAGCTCAACTGAGCAGAGCGCTGAAAAGCCTCTTCGGCGACCGTTCGCCTCCGCCTGAAGCACGAGGCTATCGAGGCCGGCAGGACTTTTTCCAGCAATCTAATGAACTTTGCCGATCAACAGCGGCGCTCACCCTCTGGCAGCATAAAAGCTCTGCGCTGGAGGGGCACGGCGCGCCGTGCCCCTACGAGGGCGGCGTACAAGACCGAACTTGGCTGTCAAAATTCATGAGATGAGGAGGAGGCGTTCTGCCTCCTCAGGCCTCTCGCGCCGCCACAAGCGCCTCCTCTTCTTTTATCGTCTGCGGACGAGGCGCGCCCCCGCTATTCACCACAGAGACTCCCACGCACACACCAAGCACCCCGAGCAACTGCATCGGCGTCAGCACTTCTCCAAGCAAAAACCAACTGTAGACCACCCCAAAGACTGGCGTAAGGAACGTCAGCGCGGTCACGCGCGTAGCCGTGTTGCGTTGAATCAGCCAGGCAAACGCTACGAACCCAAAGGCGGCGGAGAATAGACCGAGATAGAGAATCGCGGCGACGGCGCGGCCAGTCAACACAAAAGGGCGGTTCGCTTCCAGTAACCAGGAGAGCGCGCCCAACAATGGCCAGGAAACCCACGATTGCCAACAGATCAACGCCACGGGGTGAATTCTGCCCGCTGTCCGCTTTGTCGCAATGCTGGAAAAGGCGCTGGTGAATGCGCCGCTTAACACCAGCAGATCGCCAACCACAGTAGAAGACGCGTTGCCGCCCAGCTTCGTAAAAAATAAGGCGATGACGCCGCACAACGCCAAGCCTAAACCGGCAATCTTACGGCCCGTGAGAGAATCGCCCGGAAGAAAATACGGCGCGAGCACCGCCAGAAAAAGCGGCTGTGTGTAGAAAAAGACAGTGGCGCGGCCCGCAGTTGTCAACGCCGTGCCGATGTAGGCAGTCACATTAATGTAGAAAAACATCACCGTCAGTAGCGCTAACGATTTCACCTCTGTACTGCCATAGCGCAAAGGAACGCGGCGATAGAGCGCAAAGACCAGCAACGCGACACTTGTCAGACAAAAGCGCAGAGCGCCTGAGCCGAGCGGCGGGAGATCAATCGTACTGATCTTAATGCCAACAAAAGCGCCGCCCCAAATCGCGCAGAGCAAAATTGTCAGCGCAGTGGCGAAGAAATCGAGCGGTTGATCATGGGTCTGTATTGCAGCTCCTCGCATGCCAAATTTCTCCCTTCCCCGCGGTTATAGCGAGGCGCTTCAGGAAGGAACAGAGGAGTGCAAGAACGGGAGTTGGAAGAAGGAGAAAACCGAGCAGCCGCACGACGCCCCCAATCCGACTTGACTGGGAAAGAGAAGCTTGGCAGGGTGGTGCGCACGATACGCCCCCTACTAAAGGAGATCCTGATGACTTACTACACGCGGCGCGCGAGTTCCTCTTTCTTTTGCCTTTGTGTGCTAGGGATTTTGCTATTGTGTACATCTGCCTCGGCGCGTGCAGGGCTGATCGCCATTTTTGAAAGTCCAGCCGATGGTGAAAAGGTTGCTGGCGTCACGCTCATTCACGGCTGGGCGTTTGATACAGAGGCAAACGTGCAAATCAGCAGCGTCACGCTGTTTGTCGACGACCTGCCTCCGCTCAACGTCGCCTGCTGCACGACTCGGCTAGACGTGCAAGCTGCCTTCCCTTCCTCTGCCAACGCGCGCAATAGCGGATTCGGCTTGACTGTAAACTGGGGCGGGCTCTCAGCAGATCGTCCTCACACTATCCGCCTGGAGGTGCGAACAACGGCTGGAGGGGTGTTCGTTTCCGATACCCGGAATATTACTGTCGTCAAACCCGGCAATTTTGTGTTTCTGGATCAATTCAATCCCAACTTCAATGAATCAGTCGCGGTAGTTGAAGAAGACGGCGCTCTTTGCATCGACACGGTGGAGATCAGGGATAAAATCTCCGGTAACACAAAGGTCGTCAAGTTAAAGTATCGCTGGCAGGAAGCCTGTCAGTGTTTGACGCTCATCAGTAGTGAAGAAGGAGAAGAGGCATTCTGCGATTTCTAGAGATGAACAACGCTAAATGTCGCCTGTTCTATTCTTCCTTCCCCTTGCGGAATGGCAGGGTGCGCGCTAAGAAGCCGACCATTTTATCTAATGTAGACTGTGGCGGCAGGGGTAATTCTTCCTCTGAACGCACCTGATTCCGTCCCTTTTCTTTAGCGAGATACAAAGCCTGGTCAGCACGAGCAAGCAACGTATCGACGGTATCGCCAGGCCGCACGGTCGCTACACCCATACTGAGAGACACCGGTAAGGTGTGAGTTTCAAAGACGAACTGGGAGTGATAAACAATGGCGCGCAGTCTTTCCGCCACAATGACGGCGCCGGGTAAGGACGTATGGGGAAGAATCAAGGCAAATTCATCCCCACCAAAACGGGCAAACAGGTCAGGAGTGCGCAGAACTAGCCTCACACGGGCGGCTAGGGTTTGCAGGACGAAATCTCCCGCCCGGTGTCCATAGGCGTCATTCACATGCTTGAAATGATCCATGTCGAACAAGAGCAATGAGACGGGGTGCTGATAGCGTTGGAAGCGGGAGATTTCGTGGTGCAGTTTTTCGGTAAAGGCGCGACGATTGTAGACCCCCTCAAGGAAGGGATCATGATAGGCGCGTTCCGTCATGTGCGAGAGTGCTCGATTGGCGTCGTGCAATTGCCGTTCGAGAGACCGCACTCTTGCCTCGAACGAGGCAGAGAGCGCCGCGTCGGCCTGCCGTTTCGCCTGGATCGCGGCGTGCATACGCTCGGTCCGGTTTGCGATGGCCTGGCGAATCCTTTCAAGATCTTTTAGTTGCGCCGCCTCCTGTATTTCCATGACTTGCCCTTCCAGCCGCTCGGCAAATTGTGCATTATCAACCATGGCCTCCTTATGACTTTCCAACAGACCAGCGACGACATTTTTTTCGATCTCCGCCAGTTTGCTGATTAACTCTTTGAGAACGTCTTCGAGACGGGAGCGCTCTCCATCATGGAATCGGCGGTAACAGTCAAGCAAATCCGCCAGTTGCAAACGTACATCAGCGAGGCGCCGGAGCAATCCGCCTTCGGTAAGCGCAACTTTGACGGCGGAAATTTTCTCGTACAGTCCCTTTTGGCCCTCCACATGCAAATAGTCTACTAACGAGCTAAGGACAGTACGGAGGTTGTTTTCAATCTCGCGCTCATAATGCTCTGACAGGATAGCGCCAGATGAAGTTTCAACCGTCGTCGCGCGCTTGCCGTTGTGGAGCTGGAACTCGGGCGGCGCTGGGGAGGACGCGCGCTTCTCTCCATCTTCTTGGCCAGTTGCTGTCTGGAACTCGGTCGTGGACAGATCTCGTTGCATCACTCGCTTTTTGATGTCCTCTACCAACAGCGCCAGCGTAGCTGGACGTAGGCCTCTTTTGAGTTCTTCACTCAGCTGGTCAAGTAGTGGCCGGACTTCTTCCTCTACCGCCGACCTGGCCAACGTCACTAAGAGCTTACTCACCTGCTTCAGCACCTCTTCCTTACTTTGGACTTCTTGTTCGAGGGTGTCTAATTGACGAAAGAGCTTTTTGACTTGTTCGCGAAGACGTCTCTCTTCGTCTGAAGGTTCAATGACATCGACAGCAAGTTTTGCAGCGCTTTGTGCAGCCATGCTCCTCGTCCTCCGTCTCTGCCGATATCGGCGACAACAAGAAAAGATATAGGCCGGTGGGAGGCGGAGGATAAAAGGGAAACAGGGCGCCGGGACAACAAAGGAGGGGTGAGCGACGAGAAAGAACGCGTACTGTGGCGCCGCCTTTCCTACCCCGCCTCAGGGCTGTTTATTCGGTGCTCTGCAGGACGATGCCTTTTTCTCGCAGCAGTTTTTCAAAGGCGGCGAGCCATGACTCGTAATAAGAGGGGAGGGCGGAGACTGGAGCGTTTGGGCCAGCCACCCGTTCAGCCGCGGCAATTTCCGTAATGAGACAGTCGCGGAACTCGTCCCATTTGTATAATCCCCGCTCACAGAGCGCGACAGCCATAGCAAAGGCTTTCCGCTCCCAAGGGTCATGGAAGACCAGTTCTCCACTGCTTCGCGGTAACGAGGCGGGCCCAGGCATTTCGGCGATTTGCGGATTGGCTTGGCGTTTCATCGCTTTTGCTTTCATCTGCCAAACACGTAGCGGCGTTCCCGGAACGTCGCTACAATTGTCACATCCCTACTTGCATCTACGAAGAGGCAGGCGGGCGTACGATCGCCACGCCAATCATGGCGTCACGCGTCACGAGCTTCGCCAATTCCTCTTCACTCATGTGCTCCGTTCCTGTGGGGCGTTCAGGCAACACCATGTAGCGAATCTCCGCACTGCTGTCCCACACGCGCACTGCTACTGAGTCCGGCAAATCCACGCCAAACTCGCGCAAGACCCCGCGCGGATCAATAACGACCCGCGACCGATACGGGGCCATTTTGTACCACGTCGGCGGAAGTCCAAGCACCGGCCAGGGATAGCACGAGCACAAAGTGCAGACCACCACGTTATGCACGGTGGGCGTATTCTCCACCACGACCATATGTTCACCCTGCAGGCCGCCGATACCTAGCTCACCGATTGCGGCGGTAGCGTTAGTCAACAGCCGCTGCTTGTAAGCAGGATCAATCCAGGCCTTCGCCACCACGCGCGCTCCGTTCATCGGGCCAATGTCGCTCTCGTAAATGGAGGCGAGCTTTTCCAGCGTCTCCGCGTTGACCAGCCCTTTCGCAGTCAACAACGCCTCCAGCTTACGCACGCGCTCTTCCAGGGCTTGCGTTTGCTCAGCGGAGTGACGCTTCTCTGAGCGAGGATCAGGAGGAGCGTTGTGACCATGCTGTTCGCGTCCATGTTCTGCACTCATACTCGCCCTCAGTTCAAAGTTACAAGTTCAAAGTTTAAAGTTTGCAAGGTAATGATTGGCCGAATTATTCATCCTTCCGCCTTTTCAAGATAATCTTCCCACAGATCAATCCGCAGAGTATCTTTGTCCGCCGCCTCAGGACCCCAGAGCTCCGTCGCCGTGAAACGGACACCGTACAACGGCTGCGGTTGTTCGCCTTTCCCATGCGCATTCGTATCAGGAAAAACAAACGTTCCATGCACCCGGTCAATGACGCCGGCCCTGCCGCGGACATAGCGGGGAAGGCGCGTATGACCGCTGGGATTGAGATTTTTTGCCTTCACACGATCACCAACTTTGAAACGCGGCGTCAAGCGGCCTTCCGTGCGATTGCACGGCGCGCCATGCGCGACGACATGGGGCGCCGCTTCAGGAGGCAGCGGCGGCTCGGCCACGGCGCGTGCGCCTTTGACAACGCCGCCGGCCAGTTCTTCAGGCGTCAAGACGCCTTTTTCCACCGCCAGCGTTTCTAACGCGGCGAGCCAGTGTTCATAATATGATGAAGAGAGATAATGGGCGGGGTCCATCCGTTCAATCGCGTGCCGGAATGCATCCAGCGTATCGAGCCGTCCCATGGCCAGCATCGTCAGGCCGAAGACCCGCCGCTCCCATGGCGCGTGGAAGGGTGGTTCATTCTCTTCCCGTACAACGGGGCCGTAGCACGTCATTCCTCCCATATCATGGACGCCATTCATACCCTGTGTCCTTTTCTTTGCGAGAAAAGCAAAGTCAACTCTTCTTGATTGAACTGTACTTTGTCAGGCCCGTTGCTGTCAATTCGCGGCAAAGGGGCCGCCTTCCAGAAGGATCAAGCGTATCGTACAACGCCATCGAATAACACGATCATCCCCAAGAGCGGGATTATTCCTGAAACACTAGATGTCCCGCCGCCTCCTGGGCTTGAATTTTCGCTTCCAGTGCCGGAGAGAGCACGATCTGACGCGACTGAGGAAACTTCTCACGGTCAAGAGTAGGGCGGAGAAAATAGTGCTCGGGGGAAAGCACTTCGGATTGACTTTTCAGCGGCGCGAAAAACCATACGCGCGGCAATACGCCAGGATTAAAAAATACATCACGGTCTTGCTCCGTCCACTGCCGCACTTCATGCGCGTCATGCACGCTATACCGCATGTAATCAAGCGTCACATCCCAGTAATGGTTGAAGAGGACGCCGTACCCTTTGTCTCCCATGGCGGAGTTGAGCAGTTTCGCGATGCGCGTCTCAATGAAAATTAAGTTATTGGCTTTGTCGTATTGTTCTATGCGCAACGGATAAAAATAGTGCTGATCGAGCCAGTATAAAATGCGCGGCGCATAATAATTCGGCAACCATTCTTCCCGCACCCGCGCCTCCAGGACCCAGCACTTGACGCCGCCGTCAACGGTATAAAACGGATAGGCGTCGCCCATCATGCGAATTTGCGAAGTCGGAACTTCATGCAGGGTTCCATCAGGATCAGCCAGCGAGACGGTTGGACGCGTGTTCGGAAAACGGACCGTGTGGTGCAACGTGTCCACTCCTAACAGACGCCAGGAAAACTCCCAGGGGTCGCGGCCAAAAATATCATCGAAACTCTCAGCGCCTTGAGCAAGTTTGTCGCCGCGCCGAGGCTGAGGTTGCCGTCGCACGCGGCGTAGCGCCGGCGAGTAGGCGTACATGTCCCACCGGGTCGCGGTTTCCCCTCCGGCGCGATATTGAATGAGCACCATTTGATTGCCAAGATCTTCCGGGGGAAAAATATTCTGCCCGGTGATCTTGCGGGTGGGGTCGCCAGGACGGGCGCCATACAACTCGCCTGCGAGCCCCTGGCGCCCGCTCGCATTCGGCACGTAAAAGATAGGGCTGTACATCTTGCTGGTGCGCAAATACCCTTGCGCGGTCAACGCGCCAGTCACATCGATGAGATTGCACGACCAACGCGGCGAGTGGCTGAACTCCATCGCTCGGTAGCCCATCTCTTCAGCGGTGTACGGCGGCTCGAAAGGGTAGCGTTCGGCGGGCAAATTGGGGTACTGTGGATCGCGCGGCGTGTCCGTGCGCGGATCAAACAGTGCGCGCTCGGCCTCAGTCAGTTCAGAGACGAGGCGCCAGGTTTTCACCGGCGCGTCGCCCCATGCCGAACTTTGCTTGAAAAAAGCAACCAGAAAGAAAACAAAGACAAGCTTCTTCATGGGTGTTCTTCTCTCTTCTGAGAGGGAGAGACGCCTTAGCAGGGCGTCTCTACAGGAAAACGTCCAGGTTGAGCGCTGAAGGCTGAGCGCGCAACTCTTACAGCCTTGGTATGACCTGCGCGGCAAACCGCTCCACGCCGCGACGGAACGTGTCAGCGTCAGGATAGCGCCCCATGCCGAGCACGTAATAGCTGGCGCCGGCGTCACGGTAGGCGGCAATGCGATCCAACATCGCCTCAGGAGCGCCTTCACGGATCATGCCGCCAACAATCAGTTCAGGCGCAGCGCGTCCCCGCTTCTCTGACTCCTCGCGCAAATATGAGCCGACTGCAGCCAGCTCTGGCGGTTTCAGGCCAATAGGATAGTAGGCGTCGCCAAAACGAAGCGTGCGTTCCACGGCTTTTGCTCCACTGCCGCCGATCCAAATCGGCGGACGCGCCGGGCGCGGGGCAAAGACGAACGACGGGAATTTCACCAGTTTGCCGTCATACGAATTGACATCACTGGCAAACAAGGTGTGCAGCACCTGCAACGTCTCATCGGTCAGTGCGCCGCGTTTGCGCGGATCAACGCCAAGCGCCTCAAACTCTTGACGCAGCCAGCCAACGCCAGCGCCCAGAATAATCCGTTCACCAGACAGTTCTTGTAACGTGGCCAGCTGTTTCGCTGTCAGCACAGCCGGACGATAGGGCAGCACCAACACGGAGACGCCGAGCCGGATACGTTGGGTAATCCCAGCCAGATACGCCAGCGTGGTTAAGGGATCAAGATACCGGCCGCCGGAGCCTTCGGTTTGGTCAGGAGGAATGGCTAAATGGTCGACCACGAACGCCGCGTCAAACCCGGCGTCTTCCACCGCTCGCGCGCAGGCAGCGATAGTCTCACGGGTAGATTGTGGCCCCATGTTGCGAATGACAACTCCGAACTTCATGCGCCCTCCTTTTCGCTTTGGTCACTCGTCCTCGTGAAAGAGGCGCTCAGCAAGCGCCTCGGCTGCCTCGGCTCGCGCGTCCTCATTGTCGCGCATAAAGTCATAGGCCATATTCATAAGCATTTTGCCCAACACCTCGCGCTGCGCCGCGTTGAGCCAGACGCTCGTGGGAGCGGTGTCCAGATGGTCCAGCAACGCATCCATGACCCTGCTCCCAGAGAGGTTGTCTTGGCGAGCAAGCCGATCGCCCGCCATCCTTGTCGCCTGATGGAGGAGCTGGAGTTCTTGAACAGTAAGTACAAACGTGCTCATACGAAGAGCCGCCAGCAGTCAGCCGTCAGCGTTCAGTTTTCCCCAATCTAGCTGAAAGTTGAACGCTGAACGCTAAGCGAGATCGGAGAACAACCATGGCGCCTCAACCTTGCGCCGTTGTTCATACGCCGTAATGTCCGCTTCGTGTTGCAGCGTCAGGCCAATCTCATCAAGGCCCTTCAATAAACACTCTTTCCGGAACGGATCAACATCGAAATGGAAACTCTTCCCTGACGGCGTAGTGACCGTCTGTGCAGCGAGGTCGACTGTCACTTGATAGCCAGGTTGCGCCTCAACTTCCTTGAAAAGCTGATCCACTTCCTCGGATTTCAAGACTACAGGAAGCATGCCGTTTTTGAAGCAATTGTTAAAAAAGATGTCGGCGAAACTTGGTGCGATAACGCAGCGGAATCCGTAATCCAACAGCGCCCATGGCGCGTGCTCGCGCGAGGAGCCGCAGCCGAAGTTATCGCGCGCCAGTAAAATAGAAGCGCCCTGATAACGCGGTTGATTGAGAAAAAAGTCCTTGTCGCCGGAGCCGTCCGGACCGTACCGCCAGTCGGAGAACAATCCTTCGCGCAGCCCAGTGCGTTTAATAGTCTTTAAGTATTGTTTGGGAATGATCTGGTCCGTATCTACATTGACACGATCAAGCGGAGCAACCAATCCTTTGAGTACAGTGAAAGCGTCCATGAGAACCTCGGTCTTTCTTGTGAAGCAGCAGGCTGAGCAGTGCGTTGTACGTGGTGCGTTGCGCGTGACGGTGTCGTCTCGGTTCACGATTCACGTCACACGCAGCGCGATTGAATTTAACTCCACGTGCGAATATCGACAAAATGTCCGGCAATCGCCGCCGCCGCCGCCATCGCTGGGGAAACCAAATGCGTGCGTCCCCCTTTCCCCTGTCGCCCTTCAAAATTGCGATTGCTGGTGGAGGCGCAGCGTTCTCCTGGTTGCAATACGTCGGCATTCATCGCCAGACACATCGAGCAGCCTGGTTCACGCCATTCAAATCCGGCCTCTTTGAAGATTTTATCCAGTCCTTCTTCTTCCGCTTGCTTCTTCACGAGACCGGAGCCGGGCACCACCATAGCGCTGACATGGGGCGCTACTTTTTTCCCTTTCGCTACGTGCGCGGCGATGCGGAGGTCTTCAATCCGCGCATTCGTACACGAACCGATAAACACTTTGTCGATTTTGATTGCTGCAATCGGCGTCCCCGGCGTTAGGCCCATATAGGCTAACGCTCGCTCCGTTGCTTCGCGCAACTCCGGCGTCGGCATCTCCTGTGGGTCAGGCACTTTCCCATTGATGTGCGTGACCATGCCTGGGTTCGTCCCCCAGGTCACCTGCGGTGTGATGTCCTCCGCCTTCAGCTCAACGACTTTATCAAACTTCGCACCAGGATCAGTGCGCAACGCCTTCCACGCTTCCACGGCGCGATCGAAGAGCTCGCCTTTTGGCGCAAGCGGCCGACCACGGAGATAGGCAAAAGTCTTCTCATCCGGCGCCACCATCCCTGCACGCGCGCCGGCCTCGATCGACATATTGCACAGGGTCATGCGCCCTTCCATGGAGAGGTCGCGAATCGTCGAACCGGTATATTCAATCACATACCCTGTGCCGCCGGCAGTGCCGATCTTGCCAATGATCGCAAGAATAATGTCTTTCGCTGAACAGCCTGCCGGCAATTTCCCTTCGACTCGCACCTCCATTGTTTTCGCCGGTCTTTGCAGCAGGCACTGTGTGGCCAGGACATGCTCAACTTCACTGGTGCCGATGCCAAAGGCGAGCGCGCCGAACGCGCCGTGCGTCGCGGTGTGCGAATCGCCGCACACAATGACTGTGCCGGGAAGCGTAAACCCTTGCTCTGGACCGATGATATGCACGATTCCTTGTCGGACATCATGCATATCAAATAAGGGCACGCCTGTCGCTTGGCAGTTCTCCCGCAATGTCTCAACTTG
Organism: Candidatus Methylomirabilota bacterium; assembly: GCA_035575235.1. Taxonomy (GTDB): domain Bacteria; phylum Desulfobacterota; class Binatia; order Bin18; family Bin18; genus SYOC01. Next base: position 16,081 of record DATLYA010000290.1, on the reverse strand, counting down.
TTTGGCGCTGACCGGGTCCTCAATGGATTTGTCACGTTCAGTGGTCGGCACATTATGGTCGGGCACGGCCAGCGCCGCGCGAGGCCGCCGGGGTTTACGGCCGGCAAGCTGCAGCCCTTCAAACGCTTGCGGCGAGGTCACTTCGTGCACAAGATGGCGATCGACATAGAGGAGCACGGTGCCGTCGGGCTCGGTGCGCACGACATGCGACGCCCAAATCTTTTCAAACATAGTCTTCGCGGCCATAGGTCGCTCCTTCTTTGCAAGACTGAGGTGAGGGTACCTACATTTCGCAGATTTGCCTGCCGCTGGCAAGCCACCAGCAGCGAGAACTATAAGGAAGATAGCGGCGGATTTCCTGGTATGCTACTGTAGGAACAAATTTGATTTACAAGGGCGGATCTTATCATCTGCCCTTTTTTATTCATGACCTTCAGGAGGCGTTGCATGAGCGGAGCATGGACCATTGACGTCACGGAGCACGATTTTGACAGCATGGTGGTGGAGCGTTCCCACTCAGTGCCGGTTGTTATCGATTTCTGGGCGCCGTGGTGCGGTCCCTGCCGGGCGATCGGTCCAGTGCTGGAGAAGCTCGCGGATGAACAGCAAGGCAAATTTATCCTGGCGAAGATCAACGTAGACGAGAATCCCATGCTCGCACAGGCGTTTGGCATTCGCAGCATCCCGGCAGTCAAAGCGGTGCGCAACGGCGCTATCACTGGAGAATTTCTCGGCGCACAGCCGGAGCAAGTCATTCGTCAGTTCATTGCGCAATTGTTGCCTTCCGAAGCGGATACTTTGGCGCAAGAAGGTCAACGATTGGAACAGGCCGGGAAAACGCAAGGCGCGGAAAGCGTCTATCGCGCGGCGCTCTCAAAAGAGGCCAACCATCCGCTGGCGCTTCTCGGTCTGGCCCGTATTGTAGCCCAGCGCGGAGAAGAAGCGGAGGCGTTGAGCCTCTTAGATCGCGTGCCGCTGAATACGCCTGAATCCGTCCAGGCGCAGCAACTTACAGCACAGCTGCGCTTGAAACAGAGCGGCGCCAACGTTGAAGATGAGCAGAAATATCGTGAGCGGTTGGCGACAGATCCGAAAGATCATGAGGCCCGTTTTGCCTTGTCCCAGATTCTGGCTGCCTCAGGGCGTTACGCAGAAGCGCTCACTGAACTATTAGAGATCGTCAAGAAAGACCGCCAATTCCGCGACGACGGCGCGCGCAAAGCCATGCTCGACATCTTTGAGGTCGTGGGGCCGCGCAGTGAACTGGCGGAGCATTATCGTTCGGAGTTGGCGAAGGTGCTGTTTAGTTGAGTAGTGGTCAGTGATCGCTGGTCAGTTTTCAGCAGGGCGGGGACCGCCCACCTGGACTACGGTTATGCCTTTCCCTGCAACCGCTCTACAAACGCCGCGTGCTCTGGGCTGCCGATTCCTTTTTGCAATTCCGACAGCACTGTGGCTAAATCTCCCGCCAGCATTGCAGAGACTGCCAGACACAGGCCAGGAAACACGCGGCTGTGAATAATGCCGTCTACGTCGGGCATGAGAGGGACATACTCCCCATCGAGAAGCTGAAACCAATCGATTTGCTGATCGTAAACCCGCCAGACCACGTATTCTTGCACGCCGTTGCGACGGTAAGCGCGTAGCTTCTCGTGTAAATCGTAGGAGGCACTGCTGGCGGCGACTTCTACGATCAGTTCAGGAGCGCCTTCGAGATAATCATCCTCACTAACAGATGAGCGCCCTCCTACTCCAGGTTCTAATCGCAAAAGGGCGTCAGGTTGAGGCTCGTTATCAAAGTCCAAACGTACAGTAGTGTTATCCGCCAGATCGACTCCTGGAGTTGTCGCCACATAAGTTCCAAGCCAGGTCATGATTTTACCATGCGGACGCCCGTGTCCCTTTATGCGCACTGGCGATGGCATATACACCACTCCCTCTATCAGCTCTGCCTTTTTAAGGTCGGGCCTGGCCTCATACCGCCGCTCGAACTCACAGCGAGTCAGGTGATCCCCAGCTTCTAAGGGTGGAACCTGGAGTGAAATCTCAGACTGCACGGCTGTCGCAGAAATTTGTTGACTCATAAGAAGTTCTCTACAACGCAAAGCTGGGATTCGCCTTGCTCATTCCAGTCTACAATCTCTTCCCTCAACTATGAAACTGGCGCCTGACAACTGACAATTTTTCTACACCAGCACCCACCGCTCGCCTTCTTCTCGCACCACGCCTTCTTTTTTGAGTTTGTTAAGGTGAGAGAGCACCGAGTTGCCCGCCGCGCCATGGAGGAACTCAGGCACGTCGGTATAAATACGCTTCACCATAGCAGGGATTTCGCTGAGTCCTGCTCTCATGGCGTCAAGAATCTGTTGCTCGCGCAGCTCGCGATGAGCAATGTAGTCGTTGAGTTTTTTGTAGGGATCCCGAATGGCTGGACCGTGCGCCGGATAAATGACGGCAAGATCAAGGGACAGCAGTTTGCGCAGTGAGGCCATGTAGTCGATTAACCCACCGCCTTCCTCAGGCACAACGGTCGTCCCCGCGCCCAGTACAAGATCACCAGTGAAGAGCGCTTTCTCTTCTTCCAGGTAATAGCACAGATGATCCTTGGCGTGACCTGGCGTATGAATCGCCCGCAACGTAGCGCCTTCAGTCTCAAGGCGTGCGCCGTCCTCAATGTACGTCAGCGGCAAGGTGTAGGCTTCATCTTTACCCGGCCAGGCTTTCTTGGACACCTTAAGCTCACCAAAGCGGGCGCGCACGCGCGCCGCGCCGCCGATGTGATCTTGATGCACGTGCGTCAGGATAATCTCTTGCAGCTCCGTGGCGCCTTTCGTTTCAGCCAGGCCTTTTTCCAGCAATGGATCATACACTTCTAGTCCGATGCCGGTGTCAAGCAGCAGTGGGCGTTTGCTTTTGCCGATCAGGTAGGTGTTCGTTCCCGGCCCAGTGAACGGTCCAGGGTTCTGCCCCAGCACCGTGGAAACACGCTCACTCCAGATCGCGAAATCGGGCATACGCAGCCCGGCCATAGTATCACTGACAATGCGAGTGGGTTGCGCCATGAGTAGGTATCCTTTTTGTTTGTTCACACCTTAAAGTGAATAATCGACTGTTGCTCCTGGATCACGCAACACGCGTGATACGGAATGCGTGGTGCGTAACACTATGAGCGTCAGGGAAGGCGGCATATGCTCAAGATCGGCCGAGCAACGTGCGCGCAATCGTTTGCAGTTGAATGTTCGAGGTTCCCTCATAGATTTTGCCGATTTTGGCGTCGCGGTAGAATTTCTCTGCAGGAAAGTCCTTCGTGTACCCAACGCCGCCAAAAATTTCCAATGCTAATGAGGCGACCCGCTCGCCGACCTGCGAGCAAAAATATTTCGTCATAGCCGACTGCTGCACAAACGAAGCGCCGCTCTCTTTCAGCCGTGCGGTGTTGTACACCATCAAGCGCGCCGCTTCGATGTCGGTCGCCATCTCCGCCAATTGAAATTGCACCGCTTGGAAGTCTGAGATCACCCGGCCAAACTGCTTGCGCTCTTTTGAGTAGGCTAGCGCGGCTTCAAACGCGCCTTGCGCCAGACCGAGCATTTGCGCGCCGATGCCGATGCGCCCTTCATTCAATGTTTCAATGGCAACTTTGTATCCTTGTCCAACCTCGCCCACCACATTGGCGCGCGGCACGCGGACATCGTCAAGGATCAACTCGCACGTCGAACTGGCGCGAATCCCAAGCTTGTCTTCTTTTTTCCCGACGCTAAAGCCGGGGAAGTCACGTTCCACCACAAAGCCCGTGATGCCTTTGTATCCTTTCGAGGGATCAGCATTGGCAAAGAGTAAGTAGATTTCCGCCTCAGCGCCGTTGGTAATCCACATTTTCCGGCCATTGAGCACAAACGCGTCGCCCTCACGCCGCGCCTGCGTCGTCATGCCAAAGGCGTCGCTGCCGGACCCAGGCTCGGACAGCGCATAGGCGCCGACGACATTGCGCGCCAACCGCGGCAGGAATCGCTCTTGTTGCGCGGGCGTCAGCCAACGCAACAGCGCATTATTGACCAGCGTGTTCTGCACGTCCACACACACAGCCACTGCTGGATCAACCCGGGCGAGTTCCTCTATCGCCACAATCGCCATGAGAAAATTCGCTCCGGCGCCGCCATACACGACAGGAATCTCTATCCCCATGACGCCGAGCATGAACAGTTCGTCAATCAGCTCTCGCGGCAATTTGCCCGCACGGTCCATATCCATAACGTGCGGTTTAATCTTCGCCTCCGCAAACCCTCGCACCATTTCCCGAAAGAGCTGCTCATCTTCTTTGAGCATCGTGATCGGCAGCCGTGTATCTTGCACTTCGGGCATAGCACTACCCCCTATTCACCGAAGATACCGTATTCATTTCACGTTGCCCCCCCCCTGTCCAGACGCTATAGTCAAGCTGAGAGAAAGGCGGCGACATGAAGATTGGTCTTATTGCAGATACTCATATTCCGGAAGCTATGCCCAAAGTACCACACCAGGTACGGACGATTTTTGCAAGCGCGGACCTGATCCTCCACGCCGGCGACCTGCACTGCCTTGACGTTTTGAACTGGCTGGAGGAGATCGCTCCAGTGCTGGCGTGCCGCGGCAATGGCGATGAAGGGTCTGGCGGACGCGCAGTTGTTCCCCCCGATCCTCGCCTGCACGACGCCGCCGTGACAAGCGCGGCCGGCTACACGCTTGGGCTCGTCCATGACGTGCTCGATCCGGAAGAATTCCCCCAATGGCCGATCGAGCGGACGATGGAGTTTTACTTCCACCGCCGAACCGATCTGATTGTGTGTGGGCACACACACGTCGAAAGTATCAAGCAGTACAACGGCGTGTTGGTTATCAATCCCGGCAGCCCTACATTTCCGCATAATTACGCCGCGCAGCCAGGCACGGTGGCCGTGCTCGAACTTACCGCTCATCGCGGCGGATCAGTGACAGTGTATGATTTGAAAACGTTGACGGCGTTGCCGGGGCTGTCAGCAACATTTTGACCTCAATCGAAATGCATGAGCTTGGTACAGTCTATGCCATAGATCCCCCCTTACGCTGCGCCTTTTCCCCCCTTTGGCCAAGGGGGGAAGGGGGGATTTGCTCATGGCCCGGCCAGCCGTGTACGAATGTTTTGTATTCTGGTGTGGGCCTTCCTACTCCGCTGTACGTGCGCCGTGGAGCGAAAAGCTGCAACGGAGAATCAGGGTATCGGGGAACCGGAGTATTTTTCTTTCTCGGCTTCCCCCTTCTCCGCTTCTCCGTTTCTTGCTTCTTCGCGCCTCTCTACTCTAAGAGAATTTTCTGCTGCGTAAAACTCACCCCTTCCACAGGGTCAAGAACGGCAAGCACATAGCCGCCGCCTTCGTTGACGCCAAGATGCAACGGCGCGGGGGTGCCAGGGTAGCAGGCTTTGGTCGCCCCCTGACTTAAATCGGTAAAGACATGCACGTGCCCGAGGGCGAGGAAGTCGAGTCCAGACTGTGCGACTTCGTGCGGCAGGATTAAGGACGAACGCTGTAATCCGTCTTCATCGACAAAATAACCGTGCGCCATGCCGATGTGCCAGTAATCGCGATGGCGCGGCGCGACCCCGGCAACCGGGCGGTATTTGTGATCGTGCTCCACCATGCCTTTCCCCCACACGGTCACGTCAAGATGAGACAGCTCAATCACTTCGCCCTCTTCCGCCGTTATCGTGTAGACATGGCGTCCGGCTGCGGAAAAATCAAACTTTTTATAGATTGACCGCGCGTCGTAACAGTCGTGATTGCCAGGAATGAGCACGACCGGACAGGGAACACGGGCAAGCTCTTTATGGACGAATTCAATGCCGGACTCATGCACGCGATTCGAATCAAAGAGATCACCGGCGATCAAGAACAGATCCGCGTCTTCTTCTATCACTTTGTCCACAACTTTCTGAAATGCGACTTGAATACGGCGGCGATATTTTTTCCCTTCCTCGCTTTTGCCAAAGGTGTCGCTTTCGAGGTGGACATCGGAGGTGTGGATAATTTTGATGCGTCGGCGTGACATAGTGTTGTCCTTGAATAGCTATCAACTCTCAGTGATTAGCTTTCAGCCTGGGAGACAGAAGGGACACGGTCTCTACGTGGCTCTACGAGGGAGAATCACGGTAGCGTTTCCAGGGGTTAGCTTTGCGCCCTGTCCATTCTCCACCCAAATCTCACATTCGACATAGCCTCTGCCATCCTCAATCCATGTGCGCGTGACCGTTCCCTTACAGATGAGAGGCTCATTTACATAAGCAACATCGCGGTTCGCGTACGAAAGTTTTTTGAGCATGCCCTCATCGCCAATCCAGCGCGTCACCAGTTGCGACAAGAATGCGCCGCGCAGAGGACCATGCACGATGACGTCCTTATACCCTTCAGTCAGAGTGTAATCCTTATCGTAATGAATGCGCTGCGGGTTCCAGGTGATGGCGCTGTAGAGAAACAGCAGGGTATTGGACGGCGTCTTGTGCAGGGGCGGCAGCGCCATGCCAGGTTCGACATCTTCAAAGTAGACTTGTCCTTCCGCCATGCCGGAGACTCCTACCGTAAAATCGCGGCGCCTTTTTCCACCACTACCAGCTCACCGTTCTGATTCGTATAGCGACTCTCGCGCACGACAAAAATCAGTGGCCCTGTGCGCCCTTCTTTCTGATAAATGTCAATGATCTTGCAGCGTCCGGTGAGCGTATCCCCAGCGCGAATCGGCGCGAAAAACTCAATTTCCGTTCCACCATCCATTAAGCGCGGCAAGGGTGTCGGCGGAATGGGAAACTTGCCTTCATATGGCAATCCATCGGGACGAAGTTCGCTTTCCGGCACAGGGTTCGTCAGCGGAGCCATATAGAACAATGGCGGCGCGATGAGACCACCATACCGGCTCTGTTGGGCGTATGCTTCATCGAGATAGAGGGGATTCAGGTCATCGGTCGCCACGGCGAAGCGTTTAATATCGAGCTTTGTCGCCTCAATGGTCCACGGCGGCGTTTCACGGCCGATCCAGGAACGGATTTCATCTGTAATAAGCGATGGCTGCGCCACCATGATGCTCTCCAACTCAAATGTAGACTCTGGAAGTCAACGATCCATAGCAGGTTGGCGCAGGTGCGGCAAGAGAAAAAAAGGCAGGGATGCACTGCCGCGGTATCAAGGAAAGGCGTATAAGGAAAAGAACTGTCATCGCGAGCCCTTCGCCAGGCTCAGGATAAACTCCGCGAAGCAATCTTTGCCCAAACGGAGATTGCTTCGTCGTCTGAGGCTCCTCGCAATGACGTGGAACGTAAAGTAAAGAACGAGTCACGAGTACAAATCGTAGATCTTGATCACGGACACGCGCAATCCTTTCGGCGTCCTGCCGACATCGAAGCCAACGCGCATGCCTTCGCGCAAGAATCGGATGTCCTGGCGAGGCACGCCGATGAGCCTGACAAAAGGAAAGGCGAAGGAAAACTCCTTTCCTGATTCACTGCGGATCACTCCGCTTTCGCTGCTCCAAAATATTTTGCTGACGACGCCGTGGTAGAACAGATCCCCCTGCCGCTCTCCTCCGTTAGCCAGCTCCCTGTCTTTTTCCACGCCTACGCAAACAACATCTCGTGCATAGCGCTCCCGGCGGGCACCATGGGGAAGACGCCTTCACTCTGGGGGATCACGACATCAACCAGCACGGGGCCAGGAGTAGCGAACGCTGCCTTGAGGGTCGGAGCCAGGTCTTTTCCTTTCTCGACACGAAAGCCGACAGCGCCGTACGCTTCTGCAAGCTTCACGAAGTTTGGCATGGCGTCCATATACGAATGCGAATAGCGACCCTCGTAGAATTTTTCCTGCCACTGCCGCACCATGCCGAGGTAATAGTTATTCATAATGACGACTTTGACTGGCACTTTGTACTGCACGGCGGTCGCCAGTTCTTGAATATTCATTTGAATGCCGCCGTCGCCGCTGATCACGACAACTGGACGGTCCGGCGCCGCGAAATAGGCGCCGATGCCGGCAGGGAGTCCGTATCCCATCGTCCCGAGCCCGCCAGAGGTAAGCCATGAGCGTGGACGATGAAACGGCATCATCTGCGCCGTCCACATCTGATGTTGTCCAACATCAGTCACAATGATCGCCTCTCCCTCAGTCAGATTATATAGTTCTTCGATAATCGCTCGCGGTTTGGACGGCTCCTCTGGATTGCCGCGATCATAAGGCAATGGTTTTTCCGCCCGCCACGCTTGAATCTGTTTATGCCATTCAGCCCAGATTTTCTGCCGCGGCGCCAAGCCCTCCTGGCTCTTCACCTTTTGCAACAGCGCGGTGACGACTTCCTTAATATCGCCCACGATCGGGATGTGCACCTTGATATTCTTACTGATCGACGAAGGGTCGATATCCACATGGATGATCGTTTTTGCGCATGGCGCAAAATCACTCACCCGGCCTGTCACACGGTCATCGAAGCGAGCGCCGATAGCGATCAACGTGTCACAGGTCTGCACGGCCATATTGGCCCAATACCCGCCATGCATCCCCAACATACCGAGGCAGAGGGGGTCATTGCTCGGAAACGCGCCTAACGCCATGAGCGTGGTAGTGAGAGGAATTTTTAACCCACGCACGAGCTCTGTGAGTGGACCGGAGGCGTCCGACCATTGCACCCCACCCCCGACATAGAAGAGCGGCTTTTCCGATGCTTCAATCGCTTCCAGAGCTTTTTCGATTTGTCGGTCATTCCCTTTCAGGACCGGTTTATACCCACGGATCTCCACTTTATCTGGATACTTGAACAGCGCTTGGGCATTTTGCACATCCTTTGGCAGATCAATCAGCACCGGGCCTGGACGGCCACTGCCGGCAATGAAGAAGGCTTCTTTAATAATGCGGGTGAGGTCATTCACGTCACGGACAAGGTAATTATGCTTCGTGCAGGGTCGGGTAATACCGGTCAAATCCGCTTCCTGGAAAGCATCGTTGCCAATCATGCTGGTCGGCACCTGGCCAGAAATCACCACCAGCGGCGTTGAGTCCATATGCGCATCGGCAATACCAGTAACAGTGTTCGTGGCGCCCGGCCCTGAGGTGACAAGCACGACTCCAGGCTTCCCAGATACCCGCGCATACCCCTCTGCCATATGCGCTGCGCCTTGTTCGTGACGGACAAGGATATGCCGCAACGCTGGATTCAAGATCAGCGCGTCATAGGTTGGAAGAATGGCTCCTCCGGGATACCCAAAGACAGTGTCAACTCCTTCGGCTAGCAGACTCTCGATGACAATCTGCGCCCCGGTCATTTTTTTCATACATGACTCCCCTTCCGAGTAGAAAGAAATCGATCTTATCGACCCCCTCCCCCTCGCGCAAGCAAGGAGTAAGGAATCTCCTTCTCGACCTGCGAGATATTCATATTCCTGTGTAGTTATGGTATTACGAAGCCGGTTCAGCTTTGTGAGGGGCAAGGAGTGTGGGATTACTTGAATCTACTGCTGAACACCGACCGTTGTTTTTTCATCCGGCTGGAGACACGCCTCAGGAGCTCGCAATCGACGTTCCTGAGAAACTGGACTACTTTACTTTCCTTCCCCTTTTTGGCGATCTCCTGGAGACTCTTGTCGAAGCACGACCGGGCGTCACTTCAGAAGGGCTGGTCCGGAAACGAACCGTACTGGTGAAAGACGCTCTCATTGAGCACGCGAAGTTCTATAAGGTGCCGGCGGGAACGATCGTCTTTCGGGAAGGAAGCTTTGGCGAGTACTTGTATTTTATCTTACAGGGCGCTGTGCGCACGAGCATGACTATCTCGGTCGATGCGAATCAGCAAGAGACGGTGACGCTAGAAGAGATGCAGCCAAGTGATTTCTTCGGAGAAATGTCCGTGCTCTCCATGAATGCTCATCTCTTCTCGGCGGAAACGCTTGCGCCATCGCTGCTGCTCTTAGTCCCACAGTTCATCGTACAAGAACTTGAGGTCAGCCAGGAGCGCTTTGGTCAGCAGATCAGGCAAGCGTACTGGAAACGCGCCTGTCAGGCGCTCTTACGCCGCATCCCCCTGCTGCGTTTCAGCTCGGAGCAGGAAATCAACCAGCTCGCCGCTGAGGTCACAACGAGGATTTTTGGCGCCGGGGCTATCATCTTCAAAGAGAAAGATGTCGCTGATGATGTACACGTCATCCATCAAGGGTTTGTGCGCCTTTCTCGGGAAGTTGATGGACGACAGAAAATCCTGGGGTACCTGGCGGAAGGCGACGCTTTTGGCGAAATCGGCGTGATAAGCGGCGCTCTTCGTTCCGCCACCGCCACCGCCATGAGCAAGACTGAAACGATAGTAATCCCGGGGGCTCACTTTCGGGCTCTCGTCGCCGCATGGCCTGAAGCGCAGAAAGCCATACAGGGGATGAATATCATACAGCGGCTTGACGCGGATATGGCGGCGCAGGTGACTTTTATTGGCTTGCAACAAGAGTTTCGGGCGGAGGTGATGCCGAATCTGGACGTCCTCGCTATTGATGAGACGTTGTGCATCCGCTGTGACAATTGCGTTAAAGCCTGTGCCGCTGCACATGAGGATGGGATCTCCCGTTTGATTCGTAAGGGAGCCGTATTTGAGGAAATTCTTCTCCCTACCGCGTGTCGTTTCTGTCAGGATCCTGTTTGTCTGCTGTGCCGGTCGGGCGGGATCAAGCGGGATAAGGACGGAGACATTTATTTTACAGAAAGCTGTATTGGGTGCGGCTCCTGCGCTGAGCGGTGTCCCTACGGCAACATCATTATGGTTGATACGGAGGAACTGAATCAGCCCGCTCGACCGACTCTCTGGCGCTCGTTGCTTGAGAAGGTGCACAAATCCAGCAAGAAACCGGTCATCAGAGAACTTGAACATCGACCCTACCTCAAAGAGATTCCCGTCAAGTGTGATTTAGATAGGGGCCATCTCTTTCCTGCTTGTGTAAACAACTGTCCGACGCAAGCCATCAAGCGCTACCGCGCCGATGAGCTTGATCGCATCATTGCTAAGCACGGCAAGCGTTAATTGTCACAGATGATATCTTTAGCTATGTCTACCGCACGTTGGTTCCTTGTTTTTTCGCTGCTCGCTTCCGCGCTTATTGTTGTCTACTACTGGCAATACGCCGCCAGCGGGCTTGAGGCCCCGTCTGGCCGGACTCCACACGGACTCTTTCTTGGCATTCTCGGCTCTGCCGCGATGATTGGCGCGCTGCTTTACAGCGTGCGTCGGCGTTTCCTCGCTCGTGCAATGAGCCGTATCAAAGTGGATCCCAGCGTACGGAAGGAGCTCAAAGAACGCGAAGAGGCGGCCTTTAAAAAGCTGCAGGCCTTGCAACGTCGGATGTTAAGCAACCCGCGAGATGATGTCAAAAAGATTCTCCAGGAAGCGAGAAAAATTCTCAAGGAACACGCCGTCACACGACATGTTCGGGTCCGCCTTGCGGGCGGACGGGGTCCGCAGCGTCAGCTCATCATAGAGCGGCGAGAGTGGACCGGACGATTAGAGGTGTGGTATTACTGGCATCTCGCACTGGGCAGTCTTTCTCTCTTATTGATTCTCGCTCATGCGGGATTCCGCTTTGGCAACCTCGTTGCCACGGTGGCGTTCCTTTTTCTTGTCGGGGTAGTGGCCACCGGGGTTTTGGGTTACATCATTTATTGGGTTGTCCCTCCTGCTCTGACTCAAATAGAAGATCGGGTCAAGCGCACGCCGGAAGAACTCCGCATGGAATTAGAGGAAGTCACCAAGGAGCTGGCGCAGCTTGTCGAACAAAAATCACCGCGCTTTCGCGACATCTATCAACAGGAAATCGCCATTCCTGGCGTCAGCTCGCGCCCTTCCGTGCGCTGGTTGTGGGGGCCGGCCAAACTAGAGCGCGACTTTGATCGCCCCGCTCGTCTCAAACTAGGGGTGTCGCAAGTTCCTGAATCTGAACATGAAGATTTTCTCAAAATGGCCAATCTCCTCTTCGAGAAAGAAAAGCTGGAGATTATTCTGTATCCGCAGTTGCGCTACGATTACTTGCTAAAAGCTTGGCTTGTGCTGCATATTCCGCTTACCGCCGGGCTCATGGTTTTTTCAGTGATTCATATCGTTTCAACCTTCTACTATTGGTAGGGTGCTGACCGTGATAAGGCTCACCGTCCTTGCCGGACCTGATGCCGGCGCAGTGTTTACTCGTGCAAGCGACACGGTTGTTATTGGACGGAGTCGAACATGTCATATTATTCTCCACGACGCCTATATAAGCAAACGGCACTGCACTATTACCCGTCAAGGGAACCACTTCATCCTCACTGACCTGAACACCAAAAGCGGGACATTCTTGAACGACCCGCAGAACCGCCTCACAGCCGCTCAGACTCTGGAAGAGGTCTCTGAGGTGTTCTTAGGATCTGCAACGCATCTTCGCATCGAGCTCCTTCCATTTCGCGAGGCGAAAGACGAGACGGTTGTTGATCAGTCACAACTGCGCCGGGCAGGAGACGAGACGCTTGTTGATCCGCTCCAGCAAGACCGCTTGTCCTCACCAGCGACAGTCGCTCCAAGCGCTCAACCGCGCGCAGCGAGGTCAGAATCAGTCAAGGCAGTGAGGCCCTCTACTGTTCCTCTGGTAATCTCGGTCGTGAGCGGACCGGATCAAGGAAAGGTGTATACACCGTCAAAAGAGGCGTTCACGATCGGTCGCTCGGAGACATGCGACCTCGTGCTTCACGACCCGTGGGCGTCTCGCGTTCACGCGACGATTGAGCGCGAAGGGGACGGCTATTCCCTACATGATGAAAACACGAGAAATGGAACGTTTCTCCAGTCTCCCAGCGCGCGGGTTTTTCATGCTGATCTTTCAGACGGTGATCTTATCTACATTGGGCAGACCCGATTACGAGTCGAAATCCCCTCTCGTTCTTCAGCAACCGACATCCCGACTGATGCGACCCTGGTGTCAACCATGGTTGGGGGGAAAAAGGTCGTCTTCACGCTCACGTCGCCGCTGCGCAGCGCTCATCGCACCCGGACGTATGCGTTTCCCTCTGAGATGTTATCGGACGACCGCAAAAGCGAGACGTCTACGTCTGAGGAACAATCCCGTCCGCAACGTGAAGAGCAACTACAACCAAGCGTTCCAGGAAAGTCCGACGTCTGGATTACCCTGCGCGTGATTCAGGGGAATGACGCCGGCGCCGTTTTTTCTCCTCCTCCGCGGGCGCAGAGCTTCACGGTTGGCCGCGGGCAGAAGGCCGATTTCCGCTTAAGTGAGGCGAACGCCTCTCGCGAGCATTTTTCGATAACACGTACAGCAACAGGCTGTATACTCAGAGATAGTAGCCTCAACGGCACATTCCTCAACAACGCCACGGAACGAATCACGCAAGTCACACTGCAGCATGGCGATGAAATCCGCGTTATTAATACAGTTCTGAAAGTTGAGCTCCCTCTCGCAGAGGAAGCTACTGTTATTATCGCGCCGCCCACTTCGTCGCCATCTCCCCCTTCTGGAGCACCGCACCCTGCCGAGGCACAGGCGTCGGCTCCACAAGGACGCCCTCAGGCCGAAGATATACAATCCGAGTCTGCGGCGTTTAAGCAGCGCCTGGCAAAAATCCAGAAACAAAAAGGAGTCAACCTCCGACCCTTTATCATGCCGGGAACTGTCCGACACTGGGCCTCGCTTTTGCTCATGCTGATCGGCGTGGTGAGTTCATATGGGTTTTTGCTGGCCGGCCATCCTGTTTCCTTTTCTGGCGGAGACCTTGTGAAGGGACATGCAAAATGGCAGAACGACTGCACCACTTGTCACACGCCGTGGGGACTCCAAGCGGTTGATGATGCGTGCGTGACCTGTCATATCAAACCCGAAACAAAAGGGCGCGAATATTTTCGCCTCACTCCAACCCTGGCGCGGAATGAGTGCGTCAGTTGCCACACTGAACATCGCGGCCAGGATTTCGATATTGTGGGCAGGCAAGAGAATGGTGCAGGCGCGCCGGGACGAGGCGTTCATCTTAATCTCATAGGCTTTAAAGGGGAAAACGCTACTTTTTGTTGGAAATGTCATGGCGAGGGCATTCAGACTCGTCGCTTCCAGGATCGTCCTATAGAAGAATACTATCGGAAAGTTTTTCTGACCGCGGAGACAGCGCCATCGGCGAGCGGGAGGGTCGTCAACCCGCTGAAGCCGCTGCCCTCTTCTTCCACACCAGTATCTCGGGAGGCGTGGCTCCGCTCCCATCAAGCAAAGGAAACGGGCTTGCGCTATGGCCATACAAAGCATGACCTTGATATAGCTAAGGCCAATCAAGACAAGCTTGCCTGTACGGCGTGTCATCTACGGACCTCGGAAGAAACGCCCCCAAGACCTGCCGCCGCACTCATTGAAGGAGATATCGCGTTCCCGGGGCACGCCCAGTGTATCGATTGTCATAAAGACTGGCTCGTCGACCGTGATCCACAGGCAGCGGTGAAATTCAAAGCATCCGGAGAATGTAAGAGGTGCCACACCAGCGAGGATGGCGGGGTGACCCGAGTGCGCTCGCGTATTCAGTATGTGAATTTTTCTCACGAAAGCCACACGCGTGAGTCTTCAGCCTGCGAACAATGCCATCGTATCGTCCTAACAGAGACGCAATACTTGCCGGTGCTGCGCTCTACCGAAGCATACCCAGTCTCAATGAATACGTGCTATCAGTGCCATGCGGAAGAGAAGCAACGACACCCGCAAGCGACCCTCGACTGTCTTGGTTGCCATGGCGTACATCACACCTATGCATCAGTGACGCCGCTGGCGGCGAGCTGGGCGCGCAAGCTGACATTTGACAATGTGTTATTGATGCTCGGCGTCATAGTTGTCGGCCTCAGCGCCTATACCTACGTTGACGCCCGGCTCGTACGTCAGTGGTTGGCGAAGGCTGACGCCCCACTTGTCGAGGAAGAGGCGGCTGTCGTCGCTCCCACCGCCGCAGCGGGAGAAATATTTGCCTTTCCGCAAATTAATGAATTGACCTGCATCGGCTGCGGCAACTGCTGGCGGAATTGTCCGACTGAGGTGTTGGCGCCAAGGGAGGAGCCCAAGAGTAAGCACGGCCATGTCTCCTCGGTCGTCAATCCAGACCGCTGCAAGGCCCGCGGAGGCTGTCATATCTGCCAAGACAAATGCCCGACCACGCCAGTTTCTATTCGCGTTACGCAAGGACCTGTCAAGAAAGAAATCGAATGCGCGAAAATGGACGAGCACTATGAGAGTAACGTTCCAGGTCTGTTTCTGGCTGGCGACGTCACCGGCCGTGCTGGACTGATTAAAAAGGCGATCAATCAGGGTGATACCGTCGCGCGGTATATTGCTGACCGGAAACCGCGGAATGCGGACGCGCCGTATGACGTTATTATCATCGGCGCCGGCCCTGCAGGTCTGTGCGCTGCACTGGAAGCGCAGCGGAAGAAGCTACGGTATTTGCTGTTTGAGCGAAGCACGGTCGCCAGTACGATCCAGGATTTCCCACGTGATAAACCATCGCTCGGAGAGCCTGTCCTGCTGTCACAATATGGGTTGTTGCACATGCCGGACGTCATTCAAAAAGAAGCGCTCATTGCGATGTGGGAGCAGATCATCCGTGAGAAAGAGCTGCAAGTGAATGAGCGAGAAGAAGTGTTGGAGGTGAAAAAAGGAGAGCGATTTTTCAGCGTGACAACGACCAAAGGCAGCTACGAGAGCGCGTATGTTATTCTCGCTATTGGCAATCGCGGCAACCCGCGGAAACTCGGCGTACCGGGGGAAGAGCCGCCACGAGTGACGTACAGTCTGTCAGATCCGGCTGAGTTTCAAGGGAAGAGGGTTTTGGTGGTCGGAGGAGGGGATAGTGCCATTGAAGCCGCGGTCGCATTAGCAAAACAACCAGGGACAACAGTCACCCTCTCGTACCGACAAGAGAAATTCGCCCAAAATCGCGTCAAACTGCCGAATCTTGAAGCAATCGCCGCACAAGAAAAGGAGGGTCGCGTGACCGTTTTGTTCAATTCAGTCGTGACCGACATTACGGATCATACCGTCACCTTG
>DATLYA010000289.1:0-24786 GCA_035575235.1 Candidatus Methylomirabilota bacterium | reverse complement strand
CTCCCTCTGTTGTTCATGGGCGAGGAGTACGGAGAGACAGCGCCCTTTCTCTACTTCACCAGCCATACCGACCCAGCCCTGGCGCAGGCCGTGCGCGACGGACGGCGGCGCGAGTTCGCCCGCTTTGCGTGGCGCGGCGCCATTCCCGACCCACAAGACCCGCAAACCTTCCTGCGTTCGGTGCTGCATCATGAGCTTCGTCTGAAAGACCCTCATCGCGCGTTGCTGCGATGGTATCATGATCTCATCGCGCTGCGCAAAAGTGCGCCGGCGCTGCGGCGCTGCAACAAGCAGCATCTGCAAACCATGGCCCTGTCCGAGCACCGGGTGCTCCTGGTGCGCCGCTGGCAACCGCAGGAAGAGGACCTCGTGCTGATTGCCTGCTTCTCCCAGACCCCGGTATCGCTGGCGCTGCCGCTTCCGCCGGGACGGTGGCGGCGAGTGCTTGACGCCGACGCCGTGCAGTACGGAGGCGGCGGGTGTGCGAGGTGGCCGTTGACCCTGAACGGCGGCGCGCCGATCCCTCTTGTACTCGGAGAGTTCGCGTTTGCTTTGTATCGTCGCGATCTGAACGATCATCCCCTGATGAACTTTGATGAGCAAAATCGGTAAGGCGATTTAGGAATATAGCGTTCAGAAAGGAAGAGCGTAATGACGATAAGCAAGAGAGTCTTCTGGAGCGGCGCTGCGCTCGCCATGCTACTTGTGGCTCCCGGCCCTCTCGTGTATGGCCAGACCTCCAGCCCCGTCATTCCTTTTGGCGGCGAATTACGCGGGCTGACCCGCCTGACTGGCGAGGGGGTTTGCGTCGGCTGCAGCTTAGAGGAGGCGCGAGAGGTCCGGCAGGACACCGGAGACCTCTACCTGTTGCGGCCTTCCGAAGGGCAAATCGTGCTGCGGGTGAATTCTTTTTATGACCCTGCTGAACACATCCGCTGGGAGAGTATTGCCGGCTGTCTCATCGACTCTCGGCGCGCGCCTCGGATCGGGTCTTTGCGGAGCTGACGGCGGAAGAGAATCTCTTCAAGCAGGTCGAGGTAACGGGACTACTGCGCAGCAATCAGACGTTCGACATCAGTCAGGTGCGAGTGATTGGCTAGGAAATCGCGCGGAAGATTGGAGAGCTAGGAGAAAAGGCGCAGGCAGCACAAGAAGGAGCACAGGCAGGAGCATGTCCTGCCTGGCGTAAGCGAGAAGCACGCAGTATAGCTACAGCGCAGGTCGCCGATCAATGACCTGTAAAGCTCCGTGGTTTACGACGATCGAGCGGGGAATCAATCAATCCCTGCTAACTGCTCACTTGCCTTTGACTGCCTGGTTTTCGAAGTCTGGGAGGTTTGGGATGACCACTCCCGCTCCGGATACTCAGAAGATCGGTCCTGCTGCGAGAATTGAGATGCGGACTCTTGCTGACTGCTGAGTCGGTTGGCTTCGACGTCAGTGCTCTTGCCCTGGTCGTCAAGCATGATGTTCAGCGCGATGCGCTGCCCGTCTTTCTCAGCTTCGAATTGGGTTTCATGGCCAGAAGTCGTCGCATCAAGAATTTGGAAGCCGCGCTGCCGTAACGCATTGCGATAGAAGCCCGGAGCCTTCCCCACTGGCAGGGACTCTAACTCTTGCAACGTCTGTCTGACGCCGGACCTCGCTTGTTGTGATTTCATCGTCTGTGGTGTCGCGCTCTGCGCTACATTGACCAGCAGCGGGAAAGCGCTCAGCTGTGTGCTTTCGCCGGTGTCTTGATCAAAGCAGAGGTTGAGGAGCACGTCCATACCATTCTTTTCCGCGCTGATTTGCATGCGGTCGCCTTTGGTGGCCGTGTCAGTAATCCGATAGCCGCGCTGCTTTAAAGCCCGCCGACAATACTGCTGGTCTCGTCCCAGCGGAAGATTCTCCAGCTCTTGCACCATGCGCCTCATTTTCGTGCGGTCTTCGCTCGTCTCGATATATACATATACCGGTGTAATCACCATCACATACTCGGGATTATTGAGCGAGGCCATCCGGTCTGACTGTTCCGGCTGCTCCAGCGTCGCCTCGGCCTGAGTGACCTTCTCCTCGCTGTGAGCGACATCGATATTTGTCGCGTGGCCGGTATCTGGATCAAGATCCATCTGCACCTCGTAGCTGCGGTCGCCTTTCACGACCTCGTACTCGACATAATCAGGGGTGTTGGAGTTCACCGACGTCACCGTGTACCCTAAATCTTTCAACATCCGCCGATAGGCTGCTGGAGTCTGGCCGGGCTGGAGATGCTCCTCTAACAGGTTCCTTCCTTGAGACCAGTCGCGGCCGCCAGCCGCACTCAAGGCAGGAAGCGCCAACGCCAGAGCGCCACACAGCCAGAGCGGCAGGGCGAATTTATACATAATAACCTCCTTTGTAGAATGGTAAGAGAGAAAGAAAAAATCTGAGAAGGACGCCAGAAGGAGAGATGGTGGAGGCGCTCTGCTATACTGCATGGCTTCCGTCCCTCATACCATCACGGTAGAGCCAGACTGCAAGCGCTGCTGAATGCACAGAGTATGCCTGCGATGTATGTGTTCAGGGGCAGGGGGTCGGCGCAGCAATCCCTCCGGTGGTCAAAATATTGCAAGCAATAGGGCCTCTGGTTTTGGTCAGCTCTTCTCGCTTCCGTGCTTACCTCCCCACTCGGACAGCGGCGGCGAGAAAGCGGCTCGCGTCGAAGGAGGACCGTATGATGCACCTCCTGTTGT
This sequence comes from Candidatus Methylomirabilota bacterium, assembly GCA_035575235.1. Taxonomy (GTDB): domain Bacteria; phylum Desulfobacterota; class Binatia; order Bin18; family Bin18; genus SYOC01. The sequence continues at coordinate 22,072 of DATLYA010000289.1, read as the reverse complement.
GGACAATGCTCCTCCTTGGAGAAGTCTCTTCCTCCGCTCTCGCTGCTGAGGTGCGCTCGCCTGACCCTTCCGCTCGCGTCAATGAAACCGCCTTGGCTGCCCAGCAAGCCCTGCGGGCCGCTGGACAAGAGATCCTCATGGTGAAGGGTGCCATTAGCAAAGTTGACCAGCATACTGGGCAGGTAGAGGTGCAGACCCCGCAGGGGGCGTCAATCTTGTCTTTTACTCCAGACGCCGTCAAAGCCTTACAGGTTGGGCAACCTGCCGTGGTGGAACTAGTCCCACGTCAGGAATAACAGCCGGACAGAACAGTTGTCCGCCGGGTGCGCGCCTGCGAGTTTTGCACTTCCTGTGAGCGTAGATGGAGAAGACGTAGGGATGGCGCCGGAGTTGCGAAGTGGAAGGAGCAAAATCTGCAAAAGAGATGCCTGCTGCTCCTCACTGTGAAGGAGCGGCAAAGGAGCGCCCCGTGCAGAAGCGTATGTCCCAGCCGCCAGCCTCACGACCAACGACAGAAAAGACGCCGCGTCGCGTCAACTCGCAGCCAGCGACAAGCAACAACCTCACGAGAAGGGCAACAACGTCCCCGGCGGCGCAGCGCCGCGGCTCGTCCGCGGTTACAGTGCCCGAAGTGCGGGACCACCCTGCAGCAACGGGTCCTTCATGGCGCGCCAATTGACGAATGTCCCCAGTGCGGCGGGTTGTGGTTAGATCGGGGAGAGTTTGCCCGAGTATCCAAAACGAGCGGAGACAATTGGCTCGGACACGTCGTTGTTGATCTGGCTTTAATGATGGCGCATCCAGCGCCGCTGCAGTCAGAAGAGGGGATGAATGAAGTGGTATTGGTACTAAAGCGATTGACCATCGCGTGTACGGCGCCGCTGAGCGTCGAGCCGCGACTGTACGGGAGCGCTTCCCGAACCGCCTGCTGACGCGCACGGCTCTGACAGGCTCGTTCTATCGCAGGCAGGGGCGCTACAAGATGTCCTCCTCGAGCCGGTGCTGCAGCGCAGGAGGGACTTCCACGTCAGCTGCGGTCCCAAACACGGTGAGCGCGAGGCTCAACGTGCGCTTCCATTGTGCACAGGAGGGACAGCCCTGCAGGTGGCGCGTCACCGCCGGCTCCGGGTGCGGCGGCCTTCCAGTATGACGTGTGAGCAAGGCGATTACCTGTTGACATGAGTGTTCTAGCCTGTCTCGCATATTCTCCCCTTCTGCAGACTACGCAGCCATAGCGAGGTCTGACTCCACGATCTTTTGGCGCAAAAATTCGCGGGCGTATTCAAGATAATGTTGCGCTTCTACTTCCGTCTGTCCGGTCACTAGCGCCACTTCCGGAAGGGAGAGGCCTTCCATGTAGTAGAAGACGAAGGCGTTCCGCCAGGGCCGCGGCAGTTGGGCCAACGTATGGTTGATGTAGCGCTGCAGGTCGCGGCTCTCGAGCACTTGCTCCGGCGTCGGCGCTAAGGGATCTGGAAGAACATCCTCAAGCCGCAGGTCTTCGTCTGGTTGATAGAACTCGTAGAGCTCATCCAGCGGCTCTGGAATGTCTTCTTCAACCGAGACCATGGCTGCCCGCTCCTCTTTCAGCCGCCGGATCTTGGCTTCCATATAGTTGAGCGCCAATTTGAGCAGCCAACGGCTGACCTCCAGGTTGGCCGGGCGCTGAGAGAACTCCTGCGCCGCCTGGAGCACCACTCCATCGACCACGTCCTCAATCTGCAGTTCGCCCGGCAGCAGCTCCCCGGTGGTCAAATAATAGGCCATTTCACGGCGTATAAAGTTGTAGAGCTTTTTGAGATTTGCCAGTATGAGGTCGCGGAACAGCGCGCGCTCCGCCTCCTGGAGCGGCGCCGCGGCGAGTTTGGTCGCCAGCCGGATTGCCTCGCGCCGCGCCGGTCGCTTCCACAGGTGCTCGCGCCGCAAGAGGGCTTTATACTTCTTGAGCTGGCGCTCGATCTCCACAAACGCCTTCTCTACCGTCTTCTGCGCCGAGGTGTGTTCCTCTTGCGCCGTGAGCGTACGCCGCGGCAGGCGCAACACGAGCGCCGCACAGTACAGCGCGCGCGACGGATGCTTCTCCAGGGTCCCGTGCAACAGCACCGCGTCCTGCGGGAAATCAGCGACCCGCGCCTCGAGGCGAGCGGCAAGCTGTTGGAGGAGGGGCTCCAGGGGTTCCCGCTCGAGATTTTTGTATGTCAGGTGGACTCTCATATCCTTGGCGCCTGCTCTGATCACGCGTGGCCCCGTCTTTATATGGCAAACCGCAGCAACGCCCCGATCCCGTGCGACGAGAACTCTGGGTGGTGCGCGAAGACGTGTTCAATCTCGGCGCCTTGCGCCGTCGCCTCCTCGACCATTTCATCGACGAGGTCTGCGACCGGCTCCATCGCCCGCCCACACACCGGACAGTGTCGTGCGTACGTCGACAGCGAATGGTCGTCAGGACACAGGAGCCCCTGTGCCTGAAAATCGTGCCGAACCACCAACGTGTGCACCTGGCCCAGCAGCAGCGCCTCCAGGGTCGGCTCCAGGCCGAGGACGCCTTTGCGCGCCGTCCCGCTCGCATCCAGGAGCCGGTCGATGAGCCGCGTCTCTTCCTCGCGCTCCCACCGCTGCGCCACGGCGAGCGCCTTTTCCTTCAGCAGCGGCAAGTCACTCTCCGGCTCGGCGTGGAATTCTCCGATGATCCGCGCCTGTAAATAACTGTGGAGATGGCCGTATAATTGCGGCAGGGTCTTGTCCTGCGGCCCCCCAAGGATGAGGAAATCGAAGCGTTTTTCCTTAAAGAACTGGAACGTGCGTTCGGCGACCTGCTTGAGGTGGCGGTGGACGTGATCCTGGATATGGCGCTGAATCCGTTTCTGTTGGAGCGCCGCCCAGCCGCCGCTTTTGACCTTGCTCGGCACATCGTCCGTAAAGAGACCCAGGTGCTCCTCAATGTCCCCGAGGTGCAGCGAGAAGAGGCGCGCTTTGCGGGCGTCGGCGAGGAGGACGCAGTAGCGACGAAACTCCTCGAGCAACGCAGTCAACGGGCGAAGGTACGGATCTCTTTCCACCACTAACTTGGTCGGCAGCGCCACGGGGAGCCGGAACTCTTGCCATAACCTTTCCGGACTGGCGAAGATGACCAAGAGACGCGTGCGCTCGAGCGCCCCGACGCCTCCCTCAACGCGGTGTTGCACCTGGGCGAACATCTCTTCGAGCGCCCGGAGCTGGTCTTTGGTCAGCAGGTCGTTCTCTTTGAGACGCTGTTTCGTGACGTGGATGGCGGCGTTCAACTCGCTAGCGAACGGCCGCGGCGGCGTCACGTTCAGGTAAAGGCTCATGACCGGATGTTCTTGACCAGAGAATACAGCTAACTGTCTAAGCGTCTCTTCATGAATGGCCATAATGATTCCTTCTCCTCGTTCGTACCCCTTGCACCCTCTTCCTTTTCTCTCCAGCGACGAGGGTGTCAGGCGGCTGTCAGAGCGGGAATGCAACTACGCGATGGAAGCTCTCGCAAAAAAAGTAAGGACTCCCGCTGTGCTGTCAAGGTCGCGCGCCGCAGGCTCTGCATCTCGCTAGGCCGAAAAGGAGAGAAGACCCAGCGGATATGTCACTAATTGTGCTCTTGACACGCGCGCCGGCGTGCTTATTGTGTGCTGCGGAAAGCCGAGAATGCCAGGATGAAAGGAGGTGAATATGATGCTGGGCCGTGAATTGACGCCGTGGCAAAATCCCTTCGGTCTCCTGAGCTCCTTCCGCCGCGACATGGATGAACTCTTCAACCGCTTCTTCGGCGATTGGGAGCGAGGCGGGACCCCCTGGGCCTCAATGATGGGCGCAGTTTACGCGCCGCGCGTTGAGAGCTGCGTACAGGACAACACCCTGCTCATCCGGGCGGACCTTCCCGGTGTTGATCCCAAAGACGTCGAGATTACGGTAGAGGGCAATCAGCTCACCCTCAAAGGCGAGCGGAAGGCGCAGCAGGAGGCGAAGGAGGGCAACTACTTCCACCGGGAGGTGAGCTATGGCGGCTTCGCCCGCACCTTCACGATCCCTGAGGGCGTGAAGGCGGAGGACGTGCACGCCACCTATCGCAACGGTGTGCTCGAGCTGTCGATCCCGCTGCCAGCTTCAATGGTGGCCAAGAAGATCCCCATCGAGATCGGCGGTGAAGAGCGCAAACAGATTGCCGCTTAAGCCTCACCTCCTGTCCGTGACGAGCGCCAGGGAGAGTGCTCCCTGGCGCTTTTATTTTCCGCACGCCCATTGAGCCGCGCGCTTTCCCGCCTCACCAACTAGGTTGATATAGTCGGCGGCTCTGTTTGCCCGTCTCTTGGGCGACCCTCTCGTGCAGGGAAGACGATCCTGTTTACCCTCGTCGGTACAGCCAGAAGAGAGAACGAAGTGGCGTTGGTATGAAGGCGGAGAAAGGAAGGACCGCGTGTTTCGGCGCGCTCAGGCGCGGTCGTTTAGGAATGAGATAGTTGAATCAGCGCCAACCCTGTCTCCCCATCGAGCATTCGTCGTAAGTGATGTGGGGTTTCCACGACGACAACTTCAAGCGTCGGCCAGACGTGCGCCTCCAACACATGCCCACCGTGGGCCGTGCCGTCAGCTTTGCCGACAACCACGTGAGCGTGAACTTTCGGTTGTCCTTTGGCCAGCGCAATATTGCCGATCAGTGACAACACTTCGACCTGTTCCTGGAGCGGGATCGGCTGGTAGTCTTTACGCTCGCGCGCGAAATAGCCTAGCACGACATCACAGACTGCTCCTACCGCGGTCAAATGAGCGGCGGTGATGGCGTGGCGCTGGGCAAACTGGTGGAGGCCACTGATGACCTCATCGCCCTTGTCAAAGACAACAACAAAAGTTTTCTCACCGTTTTGTTCGTGAATGCGTTGGGTTTTCATAATAGTTGGCCAGGCTATTAAACAGGAAAGGAGACATATTGCCCGCTCTTATTCACGCATCGGGTGATTTAGCTTCTTTTTTCTTCTGGGGGCTGCGAATTAAGGATAACACCTTGTGGCGCATGGTGGAGAAGTAGCAGAAACTAGCCCGCAGCGCCGTCCGTAATGCGGCCATGGTGGCAAATAGGCGATTATGAGTAGCCCGGCGGCGCAAGACCCGCCACAGGCGCTCAATGAGATTGAGCTGGGGGCTGTAACTCGGCAACCGATACAACTGGAGCTGCGGATGAGCGGCGAGCACGGACGCCAGGTCCTGGGCTTGATGCCACGGGGCATTATCAATGCTCAGAATTACCGGTTTGCCCAGCGTGGCGGGATAGGCCCGCGCGATGTCCCGGAGATGGGCGAGGAAAGCCTGTTGTAACCGGGCCGTTTTTGAGTGTCCCGTCCGGGCCGCCGCCTTGGCGGGACTGTTCAGCAAGCGCGTAGTAAATTGGCCCGTCACCACAGTGAGAGCCGCAAAACTATAGACCAGGTCTTTCTTATCCCATGTCCCCACAACCGGGCGCTGGTCTTTGACCCCCAGCGTGGTGCACAGGGTGAGCGCCAACGGGAAACGCGCTTCATCCTGACTCACCATGATACACTCTCCCGCCTGTGCTTTTTTCAGTTCCGCCAGCTCGCCGTGCGCCGCCGCTTGCCGTTGCGGATCGTCTCGCAGATACCGGTAGGTCGGTCGATAGGGCCGAATTTGCAGCCGTTGACAAAACGCCCGCATCGCCGTGCGTCTGATCTTAATTCCTGTGGTCCGGTACACGTGCGCCGCCAGTTCATCATAGGCCAGTTCGCGCGGTCCACCCCGCACCCTTGCAGACCGCCCGTGACCCACGCGACGATGGTCGGGGCCAACGCTTCAGGAATGCGTGGCGGGTTGCCCGGTGCTCGCCGCACGTGCAACCCTTCCAGCCCCTGGGCGCAATACCGATCTAACCACTTCTTGACAGTCGTGCGGGGCACTCCCAAATCCTCTGCAATCGCGTGGCGTTTGCGCCCCCGGTGCGCCATCAAGACCGCTTGGCAACGCGCTCGGACCCGCCGGTCAGTGCTGCGCTTGAACTTCTGCTCTACTGCGGTGTATGCGTCTGCGCTCAGGCTTATCCGTACCATGGACCTTCTCCTCTAAGCTCTCAGCTCTAGAGGATACCTCAAAAATGATGCGTTATCACCCGACGCTTGTATTAGAGCAGAGGAGAACATCCTATGGATGAGACGGTATCTCGCGGCGATGCATGACCTGGCCGGGCGGCGTACGGAACGGCTCTCGCGAGCTCTTTGGTAGACTGCTGTACCGGCAGTGCAAGGCGGACGCAGGAAGAGTGAGCACAACGCGGAAGGTCATTGACGAAGACGAACCGGCGTAGCGCAACTGGTTAGAGAAGAGGCTCGGGCTCGTGTGCCGTTGACTTACAGAGAGTGTAAATACCGCGACAAACGCGTGCGCGTTGCCGGCTTGCGCGCGGGGTGAGCAGCTGCTCCCTGTGTGCACTCTCCGGATTTTCCTGTCCGGACAAGGAAACTGGTTCGCACTAGAGAAGACCAGGGGAGCCAAGAGAAGGCGCCAGGGCTTTTTTCTTTACGAATGGAAGCGGACGGGGCGCTGCCCTACGTTCACGCATCAGCCTAAGGACGAGGGGACAAAACCCCTTGGCGGTCATATTGGCACGCTGTCATGGCGAGCGGAGCGAAGCACTCTTTGCCTTCCCCTGAGAGTGCTTCCTCGCCTACAGCTCCTCGCAATGACAGGCGGCTTGACCTTGCGCCTAGAGGTTTCGTCTCGATGTCCTGAGTCAGGCTAGCGTCCATAGCGCTGAAGCACGCGCCGTGCATCAGCCAGGGCAAATGCCCTGTGGGCTCTCCCGCGCTCGGTTTGTTCAGCAGTTCGGTGCGCAAGCGTGCGGGCGACACTGTGGTAGACGGTGCGTAAGGTCCGCACCGCTTCAGTCGGATCTACGCCAGGACTCCGCGGGCGTCCCCAGCGTTCCGCCGCTGTGCGCCAGGAGCCCTGATAATCCTTGAGTGCAGCGGCGAGCGCTGTGAGCGCTGCTTTCACAGTCGGGTAGACGAACGCTGGAGACGCACTTCGTTTCATTTGAATCTGCTCCGTAATTCACTAATAGTGAAATAAAACGTCGAACCTCCTCCCGGCGTTGACTCTACCCAGATGCGTCCGCCATGATGCTCGACGATCTTCTTGCAGATCGCCAATCCGATGCCCGTCCCGGGGTATTCGTCGCGGGCGTGCAGCCGTTGAAACGCCTGAAAGATCCGCCCGGCGTGTTCGGGATCAATACCAAGGCCATTATCACGCACGGCAAAACGCCAGCCGTGCGCTTCGCGTTGGGCGGAGACGTGAATGCGCGGCGGCGCCTTTCCCCGAAACTTCAACGCATTGCTCAGGAGGTTTTGCCACACCAGACCCAACTGACCGGCATCGCCCGGCACGGTGGGCAGCGGATCGTGGGTCACCTCGGCGCCCGTCTCCTGGAGCGTGAGCTGCAGATCGCCAAGCGTACGCGTCAGCAACGCCTCGCAGTCTACCGACGTGAAGAGCACGTCCGCGCCGCCCACCCGGGTATAGACGAGCAGATCTTTAATTAAGTTCTGCATCCGTTGCGCCCCATCGACGGCAAACGCTAGATACTCCTCGGCGGTCGCGTCGCAGCGCCCCCGGGAGTGCTGCGCGAGCAACTGCAGATAACTCGTGATCATACGCAAGGGCTCTGTGAGATCATGCGTGATGATGTAGCCGAACTGTTGCAGTTCCTCATTCGAGCGTTGCAGCGCGGCCGCCTGGCGTGTGATCTCTCCTTCCAGGCGTTTGCGCTCGGTGATGTCCTCGATAGCCAGCAACATGAGCCCCGTGTCGGTCGCCTGCGCGAAGACCTTACGGGCCGTGAGGCGCATCGTCCTCCGCCCGAGCTGCGGAAACTCGCGCTCCACCTCTACATCATCGAAGCCACGCTCTCCTCCGTGCACGGCTGCGAACCGTTCGCGCAAGGCTGGCAGGTCCCACTGGCCGGCGCCCAATTCGTACAACCCACGGCGCTCCGTCTCCGCCGGTGTCGTCTGGAAGACATGATAGAACGATTGATTTGCGGATCGGACCTGGAGGTGCGCATCCAGGACCAGCAACGAGTCGCGGATCGTATTGATGAGGCTCTCCGCATAGGCTTGAGCGCTTTGCGCCGCCGCCTCCGCCTGTTTGAGGGTGGTAACGTCGACAAACGTGAGGACGACGCCGTCAATGACATGATCAATGGTGCGGTACGGGATCATGCGCATGAGATACGAGACGTCAGCGTCCAGCAAGCGCAGCGTGCGCTCACATCCGGTGAGTGTGCTGAGCACGGCGGTGGCGTCGTGGACCAAGTCGCTGCCAACGAAGCGGTGCGCCAAGTCGGCAAGGGGTCGGCCGATATCACCGGGGAGCAGCGGCAAGAGCGCGCTGGCGGCGGGCGTGAAGTTTCTGATCCGCAGCGCCCGGTCCAGGAAAATCGTCGCAATCTGCATGCTATCCAGCAGGTTCTGCAAGTCACTATTCGTGCGGTTGAGATCGTCCACCTTCCGTCGGAGTTCGGCGTTCACCGTTTCCAGTTCTTCGTTGAGCGACTGCAGTTCCTCCTTCGAGGTTTCGAGCTCCTCATTCGTGGATTGAAACTCTTCATTCAGACCACCCGCGGAGGCGCCCAACCCCACGACGAGATTAGGCGCGGGCGGAGCCTCTGCCGCCTCGGCTTGGCCCGCGGCCGATACAAATTCGTGGTCCTTCGGCTTCATCCCTGTTCCTCCCAGGAGGGGGCGATTGAGCGTTCACCACCGGCGCGAGCACCAAACAAGAAGGAGAGGCCCTCGGAACGCCCGACTCGGAAGGCTGCAGGGTGCGTCGTGCAAATACTACGGACTGAACCAGTGGTTAATCTTAGTCTGATTTGTAGCCAGGAGGAAGCCCTGCACGCTTTTACTACACAAAAGCTCTCTATATCTCGGAGAAGTATAAGGTAAGGACAAGCACAGGAAACGCGGGAACAGAGCGAGCACTGGGGCGCGCTCTGTTCGCCCCGGCGTCAAGAGCGCGACGCCATTATCGCGGCGACCCGAGCAAGCGATTCAGGGAATCGCCAGCGCTTGTCGTCGGAGAGCTACGCGACAAAGAAGAACGCTCACCAGAGTGAGGATGTGTTCCCATGGACCTCTCTCTTTTGTTCATGGCGCAGCGCGCGCCGTTAACCGGCGACGACCTGCCGGGTCACTTTCTCGAAATGATAGCCCTCAATGGCGCAGCGCACCGCCTCGGGAAACATGCGCGGGCGATGCCGCAGCACGCGGGCCAAAAACCGCGCATAGGCCAGCCCTTGCCGTGAGGGGAGTTGTCGCCACAGCGTGGTGAGAAACGCTCTGACTTCCCGACTGCCGACGCGGCGGACGCGATACGTGGCGGGAGACAAATGCTGCAGCATGATCCAGCACCGCTCAAAGTAGTTCCGCAGCGTCGGATCATACAGCGTGGAGAGCACCCGCTTGTACCCAGCGATCAGCGCCTTTTGATCAATGTGCGGTATAAAGTTCAGCGCCGTACTCACATTATTGCCCTGCGAGGCCCCGAGTAAGCGTCCTTCGCGCTCTAGCCGGGTATAGAGGGCGGTCCCTTTGAGCACCGTGAGCAGCCCTTCCATGGCCATCACGATGCCGGCCGTGTGAATAAACTCGATATGCGCCTCAAACGAGGCCTCCGTGTCGCCATCGGCCCCGAGGATGAAGCCCGCCGCCACCTCAATGCCGTGGGCTTGCAGGTGTCGCACGGCCTGCAACAGGTAGTGTTCGTCATACCCGTCCTCGGTCCGTTTGGTGTTCTGTTGCTTTTTCATCGTGAGGAGGGCGTCGAGGCTCAACGTCTCAATCCCGCAGAAGATGAGGTTAAACCCCGCTTCCGGCATCGCCGCCAAGAGCTCGGGGTGCTTCACGAGATCCATACTCGCCTCTGTACACAAGGGAAAGGGGTAGTCATGGGCTTGCTGCCACTGCGCGAGGTCAGGCAATAACCGCAAGGCGTTGCGTCGGTTCCCGATAAAATTATCGTCTACCAGGAGGACGGGACCGCGCCAGCCGAGCTCATAGAGGAGCTGAAATTCGTGGAGCATCTGGGCGTTGGTTTTGGTCCGCGTCACACGGCCAAACAGCGCCGTGATGTCACACCACTCGCATTCCCACGGGCAGCCGCGGCAAAACTGCACGGCCGCCATATGATAGGCCTCTAAGTCCACGAGATCATAGCGCGGCGGCGGTGTGGCGCTGAGTGCGGGCTTCCGGACTTTCCCGTCGGGCCGGGTCGGTTCGCGGTAGACTTCCTGCGCTTCCCCACGCGCCAGCTGTTCCAGAAAGAGGGGAAATGTTTCCTCCACTTCTCCAAAGAGATAGTGATCGATCCTCTGTTTGCTCCCTAAGGTCTGTTTGATGTCATCGTAGTAGGAGGTGGGGTACGGACCACCGGCCACCACGGGAATCCCTCTGCTATTGCATCTGCGTACGACGTCGTAGAGGGAGTCTTGTTGGACAATCATGCTTGAGGTCATCACCACGTCCGCCCACGACAGGTGGGTATCCGTCAGCGGTTCTACATTCATATCCACGACGCGCAAGGTATAAGTCTCACGTGGAAACATCCCTGCCACCGTCAACAGCCCCAGGGGCGGCAGGCACGCCTTGCGGCCCACGAAGTCCATGGCGAACTGAAATCCCCAATAGGACAGGGGGAATTTTGGATAGACCAGCAGGATATTGGGCATCGCTTCCTCCTTTTCCGTGGGACACTGTCTTCGCGCGAACAGTCCCACGACCTTATTACACCACACCGCCTGCCTCTATACACGCCCCGCGCGTGCTGCGCGGGACGAAGTACAGTGGACAGCCGAATGGCAATGCCTCCCTCGATCCAGGGCAAAGTTGCAACAGATCCGGAGGGAATCTTTTATCCACACTCATGCGTCAGTGTAATGGCGCGGTTGCGTTTTGTAGGAGGAGCCGCCTTTGTCTTTTTTCCCTTGACAGCAGCAAGAAATCGTCTATGGTGAATAGGCGCGTTGATCTCAGGATGCCTATCTCTCTCCGCTGTGCCTTAGCGATGCGCATACCTCCTTTCAAGGCACGGCAGAAACTCCTCCCGATGGACAGGAAAGACTACGCCGCCGCCATCCGAGCAAGTGTAACGGAAGTGGTCAGAACCGCCCATGACGCAGTCGCCGATTCTCAGGCAGCCAGAGTCCAGGCGCGAGGACGGGTGCAAGAGACCAAAGCCCTCGTACAGCGCGTACACGCACGGCGTGTTGCTTTCGTGCAATCTCGACAGCTTTCAGAAAACACGCCTCCGCCTCCCGCTCCACCTCTCTTGGGGCTGGAGGCTTGAGACTTGGGGCTTGTGGGGAGGAACTAGTCCCTAAATAACTCCACACCATAGGGAAAGTGCTACTATGCAGCTTGCTGTTGTGTATAGACCGAGTCTTCAAGGCAGAAAGAGGTCCGATGTTGCAGCCACGCGAAGACCAAGTCGAGCAGTTCGTCCATGGGTAATTGATTAGCGGCTTGCAGAAGCCACCCGATACCCAAAGAGCCCCTTGCCCGGCTTACGCCCCGGCTTTTGGCGCGTCGCCACCCGTGCGCCTTTGGAGAAGGAAGCGCCTGGACGCTGGCCCTCCCGCTGGAGGCGCTCCACCGCGGCCTGCAAGGCCTTGACCTTGGCCATCAACTCGGCAAGCTGACGGTGCTGCGCCACCCCCAGCTTCACCAAGTCGTCGGGGCTCAACCCAACAAGAGAGTCCGGCAAACTCATAGTGCGCACTGTACGCCAGCTAGGCAGCTTCTGCAAGCCGCTAATCAATTACTTACCAACAAATAACTTCGTGGCCACCACAACCTCCACAGGAGAATTCGGGACGCCCAGGGTCTCACCGACGATGAAGTAGGAGGGGGTTTTCACAATTTTGTAGACAAACTGCCTGCCCGAAGAGAAGTAAGCGATCTGTGATGCTTTTATGACGGCAGAACCGAGCAGCTCTCTCATCTATTGGCTGATGTGCAACATGGGGAATTCTCATCGCCGTGCAGGTTTCCAGGGTAAACGAGGCAGTGGAGAGCGAAACGCGCCATCATGGGTTTTCTTCGCTCGTCACCCATGTGCTGCCGAAGGGCCGGGTTGGACTGTAGGCGGAGGCCTTCTCTATGCTTTGCCATCTCTTAACATTCTCGGAATCCACACTCGGTGCACTGCAGACACCCCAAGGAGCTGACGAAGGTCGCATGCCGGCACCGCGGACAAAAATCCGCTCCGCCAGTGAGCGCCACATGAGAGTCAGCCATATCCGGTGTCGTCGTAGACAGGACGTCGGTGGTCGTGCCCGGCACAGCATGCTCCAAGTAGCGGCGTAAGACCCGGGCAATGCCGTCGGCGAGCGAACGCACGCGCGCCGGTCCAAAGCGGATGGAGTGCGCGCCGCCAATCATCTCCAATTGCCCGATGATGTCTTTCACCCGCTCCACCCGGCTCGTGGGTGAGGACAAACGCAGGATCAAGGAGATCAGCCGTCCGATAGCCTCCGCATCCGCCTCCAGGTCTGACCCTGCTTTCCCCAAACGCACAAAAACTTCAAAGGGTTCCTGGGGACCCTGCTCCGTGTAGTTCACTGTGATGAATGCTGTCCCCAGGGGGGTCGCCTCGCGAAACGTCAGGCCGGGCAGCACCGGGGGACGAGGCGCGACGTGGACCTCGTCTGTTCCCGTCTCTGGCTTGCTCGCCGTCCCCGTTGTCAGCAGGACGCCTTCCCGGGACCCCTCTCGATAGACGGTAATCCCTTTGCACCCTGCCTGCCAGGCGTAGCGGTAGATCCGGGCGACGGTCTTTAGCGGCGTATCCCGCGGCAAATTGATCGTCGAAGAGATGGACTGATCAATGTGGCGCTGCACTGTCGCCTGCATCAGCACGCGTTTGTCCGGATTAATGTCATGCGCCGTGACGAAGGAGTCGGGAAGCGGGGCGTCAGCTGCAAGACCATGCGCGGTGCGGTATTGTCTCGCCAAGGGATGGGCGACAGCGAACTCACTTTCTGAGAGGGACTCACTCCGTCGGATATACGACAGAGCGAAGATTGGCTCGATGCCTGAGGTGCACCCCGCCAGAGCAGCGATGGAGCCGGTCGGGGGCACAGTGAGCAGAGTGACATTTCTCAGCCCCTGTTGCACCATCTTGTCGTGCAGGGCAGGGGGAAAAGTGGAGAAGAACGGATTGTCGAAGTGGCGGACAGCGGCAAAGGCCGGGAAGGGGCCTCGCTCGGCAGCAAGGTTGGCCGATTCATCATAGGCCCAGAGTTTCACCTGCTCGATAACCTGTTCCGTCCTTTCGATCGCCTCATCGGTATCGTACTTGAGTCCGAGTTGACACAGCATATCCGCCAGCCCCATGATTCCAACCCCGATTCTGCGCCCCCGTTCGGCGGCTTCCTCTTGTTGGGGCAACGGATGACGTCCGCGATTCCAGGTCAGCACGTTGTCCAGCAGCCGCACAGTCCAGCGCGTGGCTTGTTCCAGACTGTGGAGATCAACTGTCGCCGTCATCATAAAGGGATGCAGGACGAACGCGGCGAGGTTCAGGCTCCCCAGGCAACACTCGCCATAGGGCTCCAGCGCTTCCTCCCCACACGGGTTGGTGCTGACGACGTTCATATCGGGGTACTGATCCGATAGTGAAAAACGCCGGATCGTGTCCCAGAACAGGCACCCGGGTTCGGCAAAGTCCCGCGCTCCGGTGATCAATTCTTCCCATAGGGCGCGGGCGTGGATGACGCGCCGGATAGCGATGTGATCCGCCGGGTTATCGTACTGGAGCAGCCACTCCTCATCCTGCTCTATCGCCCGCATCAAGGCGTCGGTGACCCGCACGGAAATATTGGCGTACCGCACCTTCTCGCGGTTGCGTTTGCTGCGGCAGAACTCCAGCACGTCGGGGTGGGAGTCCGCCAGAGTCAGCATCAGAGCGCCCCGTCTGCCCCCCTGCCCGATCGTCCCTGTGGTCACAGAATACAGTTCCATGAACGAGGCCGCCCCGCTGGAGACCCGCGCGGCGTTGCGCACTGGAGCATTCTTGGGACGGAGAGAAGAAAGGTCCACTCCGCAGCCGCCGCCGCGTTTGAACGTCTCCGCCAACTCCCAGGCGGTATGATAGATGCCCTGGATCGAATCGTGCGGCGAAGGGATGACATAACAGTTCAGGGCAGTGACCTGGTTCGGGTTGCCCATCGCATGCAGGATGCGTCCGCCAGGGACCACACGGAAATCGGAGAGCAGCCAGACAAACCGCTCCTCCCACTCCTGCTGCTGCGCCGGCGCTTCCACCGCGGCCACTTCCCGCGCTACCCGCCGCCACATCTGCTGTGGTGTGTGTTCCTGTATGGTCCCATCAGCTCCGCGCAGCGCATACTTCTCGGCAAAGATGCGCGCCCGCAGCGTGTCCTGCGCGAACGCGGTCAAGGTTTCAGGAGCAAGCGACGTGAGGGAGTTTTCCCTTTCAGGTTCCAGCTCGAGTTGTCCCTGCATGATCACCCTCGGGCGCAGGCGCTATCCCGCTCTCGCCTCCACTCCAACCCGCGTCTGTGTTCCTACGCGGCCTACATTTTGCCCCCTACGGAGTATGGAGACAACTGCCGCACGAGCGGCAAGCACGCTGAGGAGTAGTCGCGCATGACAAGGCGCGCAAAAAGGTAGGCTTCGGAGGCCGGCTGGCATACGAGCTCACCCCTGGACAACTTCGGCACAAGGCTCTCGCCCGATCCGTACGGGTGCGACGGGTCCGGGTGAGATTGAGCGTAATCACCGGATGCGGCGTCGGCTCAGAGATTCATCGCGCGGGAGCTTTGGAGGGGTGAGACGATGAAAAAGAAAGTCCTTCTCCCCTTACTGCTGCGGGGCGCGGCTGCCGACGTCGCCGCGCTCGGCAAGCACACCCCTTCGTTTTCTTACAACTGCAACAACCTTGCGGCGTTGCCCCCTGGCACTTTGGCTTGATCGTCGGCCGCGCAGGAGGCCAGTTTTTCTTTCATCTCCAAACCTCGCGCCGTAACGGTCGTCCTCTTTGCGGTTAGCGCATCTGTGCCGCACGCGCAGCGGCAAATAGATTGACATCCTCAGGATTGACCATACCGGGAATCTTCCAGCCCTCGAGATCGTACTCCGACAGACACTGATCCACCAGGCCTTTCATCGCCGCCGTCGTCCCAGCCGCTGTCGCGGCAAGCAAGGTTTGCACCCGGGCATCGTCGGCGTTGCCGGCGTAGTTGCGTTCGTACAACTCGTGGCGACCACCAAACTCGCTGGCCAGCGCGTCCCAAAACAGTTTCATCAGCTTAATCCGCTCCACCGCCGTATAGCCGTTGGAGCCGCGCAAGTAGCGATCGATATACGGACGCAGCGCGGGATTTTTGAGGTCTACCGCGTTCGACGGCAGATAGATCAGCCCACTGCCAACCGCCTGCTCGATGATCTCCTTGATTTTGCCGTACGCCACCGGCGAAAAAACGCGATACGCGTCGCCATAGGCAGGATTGGGGAGCAGCGTGTCCCCAACCCAGGGCACGGCTCCGCGGATCATCCCATCGGTCAACCCCCAGAACAGATGACGCCAGGCGATCACCTCGCCGACATTGACCTGCGCCCCACGCGGGTCTTTGGGCCCAATGGCGTCGATCGCCTTGAGAAACAGCCCGGCGATGAAGTCGAGCTTCACGGCCAGCCGGGTGCAGCCGTGCAGCAGCGCCCGCCAGATGAAGCCGGAATGCTGGAAGAAGGTGTTCACGCGCTCGACATCCCGGTAGACAAAGACGTTCTCCCACGGCACCAGTACGCGGTCAAGGATCAAGATCGAGTCGTTCTCATCCAGACGACTGGAGAGCGGATAATCAAAGGGGCTGCCCACGCAGGCCGCGGCCATCTCGTAGGACTGGCGGCAGAGCAGTTTGAGGCCCGGCGCGTTCATCGGCACGATGAAAATCACGGCGAACTCGGGCTTGCTCATCGGCAGCCCGTAGTGGGCGACAAAGTTACAGTGCGTCAACGCCGAGGCGGTGGCGACGACTTTGGCGCCGCTGACCACGATGCCGGCGTCGGTTTCCTTCTCCACATGCACACAGATATCAGCCACCTCATCCGGCGGACGATGGCGATCGATCGGCGGGTGCACGATGGCGTGGTTGAGATAGAGCACCCGCTCCTGGGCGGCGCGGTACCAGCGGCGGGCGTTTTCCTGATAGGGCGCGTAGAAGTCGGCATTGGCGCCCAGGGTGGCGAGGAAAGAGGCTTTGTAATCGGGGCTGCGCCCCATGAAGCCGAAGGCCAGGCGTTGCCAGGCGGCGATGGCGTTGCGGTCGGCGACCATGTCCTCCTGCGAGTGGGGAGCACGGTAGAAGGGATGGGTCAAGCCGCCGCTGCCGGTGTCGGTGGGGCAGGTGAGCACCGCGCGGTGGGTCGGGTCGTGCAGCGCATCGTAGAGGCGGGCGACTGAGCGGGCGCTGTTGCGAAAGGCGGGGTGAGTGGTGAGGTCCTGCACCCGCTCGCCGTAGATCCACACCTCGCGATCGTCGCGCAGGCTCTCCAGATACTCTGCACTGGTAAAGGGTAGAACCTGGGGAGCCGATTTGACTGCGCTGGTTTCCATATCTCACTCCTTTTTTCGCGTTCAGTGTTTGTCACCGCTCCAGTTTGCCAGCGCCCCGCAGCGAACACTGGCGTCACGTCTTTATCCGTCCTGTGGGGGAAACATTATCAGATGAAACAAAGAAACCCTCACTCCATTTGCCGCCTGGAGGTGCCGCCGCCAGTGGCGCAGAAGCTGCCAGGAAGTCCTGCTGGCAAAAAAATCACGGTCCTTCTCATGAGACACGATTTGATTGAGCGCTTGCTCACTATCGCCTCATACAACGCCGTCTCTTCTCTTGTCAAGGCCGCCACACTATTTCTTGTTCCTGAAACGTGCGCACGATGGAGTCGTCCACACGGGTGTAAATGTCGCGATTGTGCACGAGAAATCAGTCGGCGACGTCGTGCAGACGCTCCCACGCTTCCGCATTGGCGGTCACGATGGGGGCTTCGCTCAGGTTGCCGCTGGTCATCACCAGAGCAAGGAACACCGGCGGCGCGTCCGGCGTCTCACCAAACAATAAGTGATGAAGCGGCGTATAAGGCAGCATGACGCCCAACGTCGTATTGCCTGGCGCAACCGCCTGGGAAATCCCGGCGTCAGGCCGGCGTGGCATAATCACGATGGGCCGCCGCGGATGCGCCAGGGCGCGGCGATCGGCCTCCGACGCTGTGCAGAGAGGCGTTCGACCATCGCCAGGTCACGCGCCATCAGCGCGAACGGTTTATCGTTCCGCCGCTTGCGCTCGCGCAGCCGTTGTACGGCAGCGTCGTTCGTCGCGTCGCAGGCCAGATGGAAACCGCCAAGGCCTTTGATCGCGACAATCCCTCCCTCACGCAAGACGTGGCGCGTCTTCCTGAGAACCGCGAGCGGGTTCTGACCCGCGCCGGACAGGAGCTGCTCATCCAGTAGGAAAGCGTCGCCTGGCGCCAGGGCGAGCGTTGGTCCGCAGTCCGGACAGGCATTGGGCTGGGCATGGAAACGGCGGTTCGCGGGATCGTCATACTCGGCCTGACACGTCGGGCAGAGGGGGAACTTGGCCATCGTCGTCAAGGGTCGATCATAGGGGATGTCGCGGATGATAGTGTAGCGCGGGCCGCAGTTCGTACAGTTCGTGAAAGGATAGCCATAGCGTCGATCACGTGTATCCAGGCACTCGCGCCGGCACTCCTCACATGTACCCACATCGGGTGAGACCAGTGTGAGCTTGTCGGGCGTCTCGACACTCTCCCGAATCACGAAGCTCGGGTCTCCTCCAGCTTCCAGCTGCTTCACCGTGATCCCGTCGATCAGCGCCAACGGTGGCGGGTCTTGGGTCAGCAGGAACAGGAAACGTGCAAGGGCGGCGTCGCTCCCTTCAACCTCAATGAGGACTCCATCGGAGGTGTTCAGAACGTAGCCTGTCAGGCGCAATTGAACGGCGAGGAATAAGGGAGGGGCGCGTGCAGACTTATACGGTCGTTTGCTCCAGCCCGGTGTCGTGCATGTTGGCTGTGAAGATCGACCCGGCACAGAGCGCAGCGACGAGCTGCCGGACTACTGTCTCTCGTATGTGCCGATCAACTCGCCTTCGGCCAGGATATGACCTCGCATTGCCGCTCGCAGCTGCTCTTTTGTCAGCCCAGGCCCTGCCCGCAGCGGGGCATCCAAAGCGTAAAGGCGAAAGTGATAATGATGGATGCACCCCGTGCCCTGGCGGCGGCATGGGTCCGCCATAACCAGTTTTGTGGAAATCGTTCTGGCCCTGCGTGAGGCGCTCGTGCGCCCCCTCCGGCAGTTCTCGCTGTGTTGGCGGAATCCCATAAACGACCCAGTGCGCCCAGGGTGTCGGCGTCGGCGCGTCAGGATCCTCACAGATCAACGCCAGCTCTTTTGCGCCCTGCGGTACGCCGCTCCATGCCAGTGGAATCCCCGCGCTCACACGCATACTGGCAGAAAACTTGAAACCGCAGTGACCGCTGTGTGGACCATTCCCGCCGCAGCTGACTGGGCCGTCCAGGAACGTGAAGGAGAGAGGTTACAACTGATCCAGTTCGAGCCGAAAGAGTCAAAATACACGCTCGCCTCGTAATGCGGCGAACCTTCTCTCAGAAGGCGTCTTTATCTACTGCTTCCTAGAAGAAGGAGAAGCCTGTTTTCCACTCTTTAACTGGCTGGACGAGATACGACCACTCACATTCCTGTCCGGCGTGAAAATGTCGGGCGAATTGCCCGTAGCGGATGGGGTGACCGCTGGGAAGGCGAGATTCCCACACCTTCTGTGGGAGGAGCATTTCCCCGCTCGCCGGACAAATGAGTACTTCAGTCCTGCTCATAGCGCCTCTCTATCTCACTATTTGTTATTTCACCGTTTTATTCGCCGCTCGGCCTCGCGCGCGATTTTGCGGATGAGCCCATCAGGCGTTGCTGGCTCGGCTTCCCGACCAGAGGCTCCAGGCGTGGGACTCGTAGAGGACGCCGGTTCAAAGAGGCGGCGGGTGGACGCCGCTTTTTGCGCGCCGGATTTTTTACCTTGTTTTTGAGCGCTGTGGCTGCTCATACTTCAACACCACGGTGCGAATCCATTATAGATCGTACTCCTTTCTCTTGTGTTTTCTTCACCGCCGCTTCCGCGCCTTCCCAGCCCCTAGCCGCTCAGGGTTTGTCACTCCTGGGTGTTGCTCACCAGCATGGGGTTATGGTTTATCTGGGCGCTGCGTCTTCGTCGGCCTGGCAGTCTCCTCTTCTCCTGCCAGGCAAACGGAGCAACATGTATGCCGCAGTTCTTGCGGAGCGCGGTGAGAAAAAATCGCGTCGAGCTTCTTGCAAGATCTTTACGGATCAGTTCGACAGGTTGCTGAGTTTTTTGCTCAGAGCGGCTCACGGCGATCGCGCGCCGTGATTTTTCACAACGTCAAATTATACTATTCACGCGCTTATAAGCGCCCATCCAGGCGGCGGTACAGCCCCACCACTTTGCCGAGAATCCGCGGGGCCGGCGGCTGGCCTGACAACGGGATCGGCGCGTACGCGGCATTGGCCGCCTCGAGCTGCAAGGTCTTGCCTCGTTTTCGCAGCTGCTTCACGGTGACCTCCTCGCCAAGCAGCGCAATCACAATGTCCCCCGCGAGCGCGTGCTCCTGCTGGCGGACGATGACATAATCTCCGTCTTCAATGCCTGCGCCCACCATGCTATCGCCCTGCACCCGCAAGGCGAAATGCTGGCCGTCGCTAAGCAACGCGGGATCGAACCGTAGCGCGCCCTCCTGATTTTCTGCAGCTAACACCGGCTGTCCAGCCGCGACTTTGCCGAGGATCGGCACGACGCCTTCCGGAGGCGTCACGGGCTTTACGACTTCGATCGCGCGCCGCTTGCCCGCCGCTCGCCGCACGTAGCCCTTTCGTTCAAGAGCGGCAAGATGGTCCTTCACTCCTTGTAACGAGGAAATGCGCAAGGCTTGCGCCAGTTCTTGTAACGTCGGCCCGTATCCCCGCTTCGCCAATGAGTCTTCAATGTAGCGGAGCAGCTGCTCTTGTCGAGCAGTGAGCGAAAGCGAACTCATGCACACGCCTTTACTGTATGTATCTACGGTGTGTCAAGACGTCTCTGCGCCGTCGGGACGTCAACCACCTAGCCAGTCCTTCCAATATACTGTATATAAATGCAGTATTCAAAACTTCCACGCTGTGGTCGCCTGATCACAGTGAGGGTGGACGATGGGTTCTCCAATGAACGGGAAAGACGCGGCTCTCACCTCGACGCCGCAAGTCACGGTCTCTATGACGCAAGACAGGGCGTTTTTGGAACAATATCTGTCCCCTGCAGTGTTGGAGGTGTTTCCCGATTGGCAAGGCATTTTGCTGATTTGTAATGAGGTCGCAGCCAGCGTGTGGATCGTGCGGACGGTTCAGGATGGAAGGCGCCTCCACGCCACGACTGGCCACCCTGCCCTGTTGCTTGATGAAGTATTGGCTCAGCCAGGACGGAATTTTGCAGAGATGTGGGAGGCTTTGCGCTTACGCCTCATTCGTTCTTCATGAAGCGCCCAGAGACTATTGACACAAGCATGAAAAAACTGCGCAAACATAACGCTAATGGCAGCGTTCGGCTCACGGCGCGACAGGAACAAGCGTTCCAGGCCTTGCTGGCGGGCGCCAGCGTGCAGGAGGCGGCGCAGCGGGTTCGCATTGGACGCACGACGCTCTATCGCTGGCTGAATAACGAGACATTCCGTGCGGCGTATCACGCCGCGCAAGACCGGACGCAAGCCTGGACGGCTGCGCGGCTGCAGAGTTTAGCCGCAAAGGCGATTCAAACGCTGGAGCGTATTTTAGACAATGCCAGCATCTTGCCTTCGGTCCAGATGGAGGCTGCACGGATTGTGCTTGAGTTCGCTTTGCTCAGCAAGCATACGCCGTCTCAACGTCCGCCGCTTGGCGCCGCGCTCTCAGAATTTGCGTTGCCTTCGCTGCACCATGAACCGGGTTTCCAACGAGGGCGGGCGGCAGCTGAACACGCCGCGCGGCACAATCCGTTCAGCCTCTCATTAGGAACGCCCCTTGACAGCCGCGCCGCCACAGTGGAGACGCCGTCGCCAAAACCGTAGACGCCTAGCGGCAACGAGGGAGTCGGGGCGGCGTCTCTTGTCGTAAAGGTTATTACTATGCGCGCAACAGCAGCCCTTCTCGCCGCCGTAGACGAGGCGCTCTTCAGAAAAGCAGTCGATAGCATGCGTAGTGGAGCGTACCAAATACTTATAGCTTCACACAGCGATACAGAAGTTCGAGGCAGCGTACAGCGCAGCGGCGACAGGGAGTATCACTGCACTATTACGGCTAGCGGAGCGAGCTGCTCGTGTCTCGACGCTCGCTACCGACGGAGAATCTGTAAACACGCCGTGCTGCTGGCGTTGTACGCCGCCAGTACTCCACGGTCGTTCTCACCACGAGCAGAAAGAACCGCGGCCGACGGTCCCCCGCGGCCGCCTGATCTTACTGTAGTCAAGGTGCGACCAGGGTACACCTTCTCTCCCTGACTTGGTGATGGAGACCAGGGAAGACCGCATGGCTCAGTTCCGTCCCAGTGAAACTTACTGGAGCCCGGCATGGCGAGAAGCGTTTCCTCCCTCGGCAATTTTCCTCTTGATGTCCTCCAGGAGATCAGCATAAGACGAGCGGCTGAGAATACGATTAAATTGTGACCGGTAGTTGCGCACCAGGCTGACATTCTCGATCACAACGTCATAGACGCGCCAGCTCCCGCCCACTTTGTGCAGTGAGTATTGTATAGGAATGGTCTTTTGCAGCGAGGGATTAATTAAGCGAGTATCGACTTCAGCAAAGTTGCCGTCCACACGCTCCTGGTCAAAGGCAAATTGCACGTCGCTCGTATAACGGGTCAGCGCGCTACTGTACGTTTGCTTGATCAGCGCTGTGAAGAGTTTGACAAATTCCC
>DATLYA010000288.1:0-5316 GCA_035575235.1 Candidatus Methylomirabilota bacterium | reverse complement strand
GATCGCGATCAACAACAATGTCGTCGTAAACACCATCGGTTTCGCCGCCTCGACATTGGGCGATTGAAAGCCGACATCGTAGATGTGAAATCCCAGATGCATGAATTTGCGCTCAAGATGGAAGAAAGGCGGATGGCTATCAAGGGGCAACGTGGGCGCGAGCTTCACCACGCCGGTAATCATCAATGGCGCGACTTCTCCGGCCCCGCGCGCCATGGCAAGAATCATCCCAGTTAAAATGCCAGGCAGTGCGCCCGGCAGGACGATTTTCCGGATCGTCTCCCACTTAGTGGCGCCCAGCGCTAATGAACCTTCCCGCCACTCGCGCGGGATAGCCGCCAGCGACTCTTCAGTGGCGACAATGACAACCGGCACGGTCATCAATGCAAGCGTCAGTGACGCCCAGAGAATACCACCGGTGCCATACGTCGGCGTAGGCAACGCCTCTGGATAGAAGAGATGATCAATCGTTCCTCCAACGAAATAGATGAAAAACCCTAACCCAAAGACGCCAAAGACAATCGACGGCACGCCAGCAAGATTGTTCACCGCAATACGCACGATGCGCACCAGGGGGCCTTGGCTGGCGTACTCGCGCAGATACAGCGCGGCAATGACGCCAAACGGCGCGACCATCACGCTCATAATCAACACCATCATGACCGTTCCAAAAATCGCCGGAAACACGCCGCCCTCGGTGTTGGACTCCCGGGGTTCTTCCCATATGAACTCCCACAAACGAGTTACGTAGAGCCTGAAACGCTCGCTCCACGTCATCTGATTCGGCAGAAACGCACGCACCACCGCCGACACTGGCAGTTCTTTCTCTCTTCCATCAGCCGCCTGTACGACGAGGTGATACCGGGCGTTTTTTTGATAGAGAGACTTCAACTCCTCAGCTTTCTCTTCATAGCGCCGTTGCCACTCGGCTATTTCCTGATCAAGAGCGGCAAGCCGCCCATCGCGTTCCGCACCGGCATATCTACGAGCGACTCTCTTCTTGTCCAGTCGCAGACGTTCAAGATTGTAGTTAATAAAGCCAATTCCATTCTTCTCAATATCATGAATCTGCTCCAGTGCAGCCTGTGTCTGAGGGTGCAGCGCTTGAAATTTTTGCCAGGCCGCTTCGTGCCCCTCAGCAATGACCTGCCCGTCTTGTCGGATGGATTTGAGATAACCAAACAACGGCCCCCATTCCCAACGCTCGAAGTACACGGCGCGCTCAGGAACAGTTTGCGAGGCAATCTGCGCATCCTCAATCCAGCGGAAATCAGCACCGTAGAGATCACGGTTAGCAACCTGGATTTCAGTGCGGAGGTGCGATTGTCCATCGCGCTGCCGAGAATCAGGAATTTCTTCTCGGGCGACAATTTGACCAAGTAGATTTTCGCCGCTTTGCAGTTTGAGAAGCGCCAGTTGTCCAGGCCAGAAGAAACCCAAGGCGTTCACGGCGACAATCACAATAAGCGACAGGATCATAATAAGGCAAAACGCCAATGCACCGCCCGTCAGCCAGACAAATGGATCGCCGCCTTTCCAGAAACCCTTCAGCATGGATTGCCTCTGACGCCTTCTAGTACGTGGCGCCTGAAGCGTGTTCTGTAACACATCGTCTCGAACCATGGTGAAAATTTCACGTAACAGGCGCTACGCACCACGTTTCAAATCTTACTATATCGCTCTCGCAGCCGTTGCCGCACCAGCTCAGCCGCGGTGTTTACCAGAAACGTCAAGACAAACAGCAGCAACGCCGCGAGAAACAACACGCGATACAGCGTGCCGCCGTAGGGCGCTTCAGGAATCTCGACGGCGATGTTGGCTGACAAGGCGCGAAAGCCGCTGAATGGCAGAAAGTCCATGACCGGAGTATTGCCAGTGGCCATGAGCACGATCATCGTTTCACCAACGGCGCGGCCAAACCCAATCATCACCGCCGAAAACAGCCCAGGGCTAGCAGTAGGCAACGCCACACGGACCGCCGTCTGCCAGCGCGTAGCGCCCAGCGCCAACGAGCCGGAAATAAGATGTTGCGGGACGTTGGAAAGAGCATCTTCGCAAATGGTGTAGATAATGGGAATCACCGCGAACCCCATCGCGAATCCAACAACGAGTGAGTTACGCGGATCGTAGCGCAAACCGGTCGTATCATAGAGCCATTGGGAAAAATTACCGTTAAACAATGCAGCTTCGAGCGGCCCATTGATACTGATACAGAAAGCAGTGGCCGCTAAAAGGACTGGCCCTAAGAAAAACAACTCCACGCCCGGTTTGAAACGACTGCGTGTCGGCAAAGGGATAAGCCGCCAGAGGAAAGCGGCGCTCACGCTGACAAGCGGCAACACAAAGAGCATGAGGACCACGGCGGGAACCAGTTTCTCCACCCGGGGGGCCAGCCATAACCCGGCGAAGAAACCGAGGACAACGCTCGGCAGCGCGGCCATCACTTCGACCGCCGGCTTGACCAGGTTGCGCAGCCGTGGATGCATGAATTGTGAAGTATAAATAGCTGCACAGATGCTGATCGGTACGGCGAGCAAAAGCGCATAGAATGTTCCTTTCAAGGTGCCGTACGCGAGCGGTGTGAGACTAAACTTGGGCTCGAAATCGTCCGTGCCGCTGCTCGATTGCCAGGTGTAGTCTGGCTGTGTGTACCCCTCGTACCAGACCTTGCCAAATAAAGTTCTCAGATTGATTTCTGGATGCGGATTGCTCAGATTCCAGCGAAATAGTTTACCTTGTGCGTCAACCGCCGCCACGCCGTTGGCTTTTGGTGCGAACGCCAACAGTCCAAGCGCGTTTCCCTCTGTGGGAAGATCAAGAAACGTTTGTTCGGAGGTGGCGTGATGCAGCAGGATGTGTCCCCGTGCATCCGCTGTCACAAATCCCCTGTCACGCGGGGAGGGAGCAATCGCGGTCACCGGCGCGTCATGCGAGTGTAACACATGAACTTGCTGATAGGGCGCCTGTTGTGGGCTCTGGGCATTTCGCACCTGGAACCACACGCTCACACCGCCTTCAGTATCGCCCACAATGATGGAGCGATCGCCTAAGAGCCATCCCAGCGCACTAACGCCGATCTTCTTCTCGCTCCTGAGAGCAAACATGTCAACAAACACTGGAGACTCCGGCTCGTCTACCTGCCAGTGATACACGTCTCCGGTCACCGTGCCCGCCAGAAGATGCGAACGGAAGCGATCAAGCGCGAGCGCCGTGACATCAGCCTGTAATTTTTCTGAGAGGTCCGTGCGATACTGCTGCGTTTCTGATGGTCCTAGTAGTGGAGTTATCTCTTGCTGAGCAAAGAAGAACAGGGTGCGCGGCCCTAGCAGCGCGGCGGCCGCGATTTTATCGTCCTCCTCACGATAGACCAAAGCGGTAATGGCGCGGCCGCTGGGATCAACTTGCAGCGGCTTTTGCTCTTTGATCTCTGGGGTAATTATCCGTGCGCCGTTTTGACGCTGTACGGCGAAGCTAACGTTGAGCGGGATCACATTTCCCCCGGAGGTGCCTACGGCAATGAGGTGATGGACGCCGTCACAGTACGCCGAGGTGGGCTGCTGGCCGTTTAATCCTTCTAGTTGATAACGCTTGAGCAATTGCTGATTGGCGAGTGAGAAAAAATCGACCGTACCGGATGGCGTCAAGACATAGACGACCTCCTGGTACTCATCTACTCCGAGCGCAAGCGCAGGTCCATTCGTTCCCCTTATAGGAGTTCCAGCAATATTGCTCAGGACAAGAGGTTTTTTTGCGTCCGCAGTAGGCGATTTCCACAATGGTAAGGTTTCCGCTACGATCACAAAGAGAATCGCGACGACACTGAAGATGATGCCGACGCCGCCTGTGGTAATAATAGCGCCAGCCGCCCTGTCGATGAGCTGCTTGCGCCGGACACGAGACTTCCTCTCAGCCGAATACAGCCGGACGTCAACTCGTTGCCCTGACGGTTTCGTCAACTTGTCTATTGGTCTCTGTGCCTCTGGCATAAAAATAGGCGGAAGTTAGCAGGCGTGACCGAAGGGCAGGGCGCATTTCGGCAGCAGAGCAGTCACCGTAGGCAGGCGTATGGGCCTGCCTCTACGTGCCTCTACCCCGAGAACTAGATTTGTAAGAGATCTACTCAAGTTTTTTTAGCTCTTCTTGAACCACCGACGCCGGTAAAGGGTAATAGCCATCTTTAATAACGACTTCCTGCCCTTCTTTACTGAAGATGAACTTACAGAACTCCTTCGTCAGCGGATCCATTTGTTGTCCAGGAGGGCGATTCACATAAATAAACAGAAAGCGGCTAAGCGGGTATTTACCAGCGATGACATTCTGATAGGTTGCATCCTGGTATGGATCTCCCTGTTTCGCCGCCAACGGCACGGCACGCACGCCCGAGGTGGTGTAACCAATCCCACTGTAGCCAATGCCATTGCGGTCTTCACTCACGCCTTGTACGACCGAGGCCGAACCCGGCTGCTCCTTCACGGTATCTTTATAGTCGCCGTTGCACAGAGCGTGCTCCTTAAAAAAGCCATAAGTGCCCGAGGCGGAGTTCCGACCATACAAACTGATTGGCGCAGTCGCCCAGGCGCCATCAGCTCCGACCTCGCCCCAGGTCTTTATTTCAGCGCCTTTGCAACGGAAGCTTTTTGAGAAGATCCCATCTACCTGGGCGAGAGTGAGCCCTTTTATGGGATTGTCTTTGTGCACAAACACTGCCAGTGAGTCGAGTGATGTTCGCAGCTGTGTCGGCTTATAGCCAAATTTCGCTTCAAATGCGTCGATTTCATTGCCGCGCATCGGGCGCGACATCGGACCAAGCTGAGCCGTTCCTTCGATCAAGGCCGGAGGCGCTGTGCTCGACCCTTTTCCTTCAACCTGCACATTGACGTTCGGGTAGAATTTCTTGAATCCCTCCGCCCAGAACGTCATCAAATTGTTCATCGTATCGGAGCCGATGCTGTTCAGGTTGCCAGAAATGCCGCCAACCGGTTTGTAGGAGGGAATGGCTGGATCAACCTGCACAGCGACCTGCGCGGCTGCGGAACACGCCAGAACAAACGCGCTCGCCACCGCAAACGCGACAAGAACCCTACGCTGGAGAATATTGTTATTCATATCGTTTTCCTTACACACGGAATGTTACAAGAATGTGACACGGTAATGACCGGACGATGACGCTCACAATGCGAAGGAGACGCCTCAGCAAGGCGTCTCTACACTTGCTTAGAACGCCAATTGCGCATCAAGCTGGAAGCGATTCACCAGCGAATTTGAGAAGCCTTTAGGCCGGTCAATGTACGAGACGAAATGATTCTTTGCTGTTAA
>DATLYA010000287.1:0-19292 GCA_035575235.1 Candidatus Methylomirabilota bacterium | reverse complement strand
CGCCACTGGGTAGCGCAGTATCATGAGGAAGCGAAAACGGAGTTGGGCTGGGATCAGGATCAGGGACGACGCTGGGATGGCTTTCATCGGCCTGCGATCACGGTGATGTTGAGCTACAGTTTTCTGGTCTGGCTGGAAGGGGGGAGCGGGCGCAGCGCAAAGTGAACAGGCGGCCACGGGCCGCTTTTTCCCCCGCGCCCGGACCGCCGCCGCGTCTCTCTTCCGGAGGTCCATCGCCAAGTGAGCGAATGGCTGCGCTGTGCGGCCATCCGTGAATTGATCGCATTGGGGCTCATTGATCGATACTGCTCACGTAAACTCTAACTCTGACAAAGTAGTACTAGCCCTACAGGATCGGCCACTACAGAGAAGACAATTGGGATCTGGGTGGTCGCCATCTGCGCCGCCTTTGCTAGGCCGTCGTCTGAAGTGAAGATGAGGTCCACTCCGTACTGGACCAGATCACGCGCGGCCGCGGGCAAGGCGGCCAGATCACCTTGGGTGAAGCGGACGCCGATAACAACGTCCTCGTTCTCCCGGTAGCCCAGCTCCACCAGACCATCCCGCAGGCCTACCGTTTCTGGCGTGGGCCCCCACGCTGCTGTCAGCACCCCAATTTTGACGAGTTGGGCGCGTTCCTCCGCGACTGCACTGCCAGTGAGTATTCCAGTACTCACAACGAACAGGCTGAGAGCGAGGCGCCATTGCCGCCAACATCCGCGCGAGGAGCTTAGAAAGATCAACCGTTTGCTCCTTAGATGTCTGTGCGACACTCGTTTATTGCAGACGTGCTCGCCGCGCGCCATGCAGCACGCGCTCTAACACTGCTGGATCTTTGTACGGCATGCGTTGCTGAAGAGTATGATGCGAAAACTGCGGGCTCAGCCGTATAGTTGTTGCCCCTTCAACTTTGGCTTCCTCTAGTGAGCCGGTTTCGCCATAAATGATAGCCAGGAAGCCATGGGCAGGCAGGAAGTCTGGATTGCGAGTGAGGGCTTTTTTGAAAGTAGCAATCGCTTCATCATAGCGCCGCAGCAGATAATAAGCGTGGCCCAGGACCCACAGATACCAGGTGGGGTAGTGAGGATTGAGGCGCATTGCTTTTTCGACAAGATCAGGCGTTTCCTCTGGCCTGCCAGAAAAATTAAAGATATCACCAAGTGCGCAGTAGGTGTCGGCGTCATTCTGATCCAAGGCGAGCGCGCGTTCCACTTCCGCAATCGCAAGGTCGTATTGTTTCTTCCACAAATAGACAATGCCAAGCAGCCGATGACCAGTAGGCAGCAGGGCGTCGACGGCGAGCGCCTTTTGGACCGACGCCAGCGCCAGATCGAGCGTGCGCGGGTCTTGGCTCCAACCCATGCTCCACTCTGCAAAGTGCGCCCATCCGACGTGCGCATGGGCAGTGGCGAACCGAGGATCAAGCGCGACGGCCTTCACAAAGAGCTGCCGGGCGAGCAGGTTGGCCTCTTGAGTCGAGCGGTCATACAATTCAAGTCCGCGCAAGTAGCAATCATACGCTTCCAGGTTCTTCGTGAGGGGGCAGCCTAGCCGCTGTTGTTCGCCCACCGTGAGTTGTACTTTCAGTGAGGCAACGATGTTCCGCGTGACCTCGTCTTGGAGCGCAAAGATATCCTGTAAGTCTCGGTCGTACCGTTCCGCCCAGAGATGATACCCGGTAGCAGCGTCGATGAGTTGGGCGGTGATACGTACGCGATTGCCCGCCTTGCGAATACTGCCTTCGAGGATATATCGCACCCCCAGTTCCACGCTCACCTGCTCCGGTTTGATGGCCTTGCCTTTGTAGGGCAGAACTGAGTTGCGGGAGATGACGAAGAGGCCCGAGATTTTGGAGAGGTCCGTAATGAGGTCTTCCGTGATGCCATCGCTGAAGTATTCCTGCTCAGGGTCGCTGCTCATATTCACGAATGGCAGCACGGCAATTGACGGTTTGTCCGGCAACGGTAATGACTGATGCTTCTCAGATAGCAAGAGCCCAGCATCCTGAGGAGGCGCCTTTCCACGAGAAGTTGCTTCTTCCATGAGGACACGATACACGCGCACTGGCTTGGCGATATTTTTGACTGGTTGCTCGCCCAGGAATTCGTAGCGGAACGCCAATTTCGTTTCGACCTGATCGTAGACCGTTCCTGAGATGCAAATGCCCCCTGCGTCCGCCAAGTTTTCGAGGCGTGCAGCGATATTGACGCCGTCGCCGTAGATCCGTTCCTCTTCAACAATGACATCTCCAAGGTTAATGCCAATGCGGAACTCCATGCGGCGCGTGGGCGGCAGGTTTGAGTTCCGAGTTTTCAATTCCTGTTGTATATGGACCGCACCCTCCAAAGCATCAACGACACTAGCAAACTCCGCCAACATATTATCGCCAGGGGAAT
Source organism: Candidatus Methylomirabilota bacterium (assembly GCA_035575235.1). GTDB lineage: Bacteria > Desulfobacterota > Binatia > Bin18 > Bin18 > SYOC01. Next base: position 16,896 of record DATLYA010000287.1, on the reverse strand, counting down.
CCACCACCCGCCCGCGGTGCTGCTGAATCAATGCCGCCATGACTGCTCTATGCGCAGTGAGCGTGCGCACGGTGGCGATTTCATCGTCCCCCATGAGGCGGCTGTAGCCTTTGACATCGGCGCTCAGGATTGCCGCAAGCCGACGCGCAACAGAGGCCGAAGACGTTGGATGCTCTTCACTGCTCATAAAAAACAATTATCCTGCTGGCTATTCCTCACTGTCAATGGACCTTCAGTTTTGTACAACGTAAGCTGCCGTGCTGTTCCAATCTCAACACCATCCCATCGCGAAGGGGACGGAAGAAAGATCTACCCCTTTGTCTCGCATCTTGCTACATACAGGACGGTGAGCGCCGAAGGGGGGAACATGGACAGAATCTATCGTTTCATCATTCACCGGCCATGGCCAATTCTACTTGTCGTCGGATTAGGCACGCTCTTCTTCGCGCACCATGCGCGCAATATTCGTATCGATAGCTCGATCGAAAGTCTGCTGCCGCAGGACGATCCAGAGAAACAATACTATAACGAGGTGCGTCGTCTCTTTGGCAGTGAAGACGTGGCGGTGATCGGCATTATTACCGACAACGTCTACACCCCGCAGACGCTAGAAAAAATCAAGCGTCTAACCGAAGACTTCAGAAAGATTCCTGAAGTGAAGAACGTGTTCAGTCTGACGAACGCGCCGGACATTGTGGCGAAAATTCTGGGGGAACCTCAAGAGTTGCTTATCCCGGAGATCCCCACGACGGTGGAGGCCGCCGCACCGCTCCGAGACAAACTGGTCGCGCACCCGATCTATATCAAGAACCTGGTGTCGGCGGACGGACGAGCAACCGCAATCAACCTCGTCTTTCTTGAGAGCATTACGGACAATGAGTTTGTGCGGCGCGGCGTCGATGACAAAATTCAAGCGCTCATCGATCGAGAGAATGGCCCAGAACGAATTTATTATACTGGCCTGCCGCACTTTAAAGCTTCGTCCGCCAGGGCGATGTTAGAAGACTTAAGCCGTCTTTTGCCGCTCGCTCTACTGCTGATCGTGATCGTTCTGGCCTTGTGTGTCCGCTCCGCGCGCGGAGTGGCGCTGCCTGTGCTCACTGTCATTATTAGCGTTATCTGGACGCTCGGCATTATGGTGCTCTGCGGCAGTCGCTTGAGTCTCGGCACTCTGGCCTTGCCCCCTATGCTGCTCGTGTTAGGCATTGCCTACTCGTTGCATGTTGTCACGGAATATCTCGAACTGGCGCGGCCCGGTCGTACAGTGGAAGAAGTCCTGCTGGAAACGCTCCATAGCATCAATGCGCCGGTGCTGATGGCGGCGCTGACAACTGTCCTTGGATTTCTCTCGTTGATCGCCAATAACATTGTGAGCATCCGCGAAATGGGCGTGTATTCTGCTGTGGGAATCACTATTGGATTTTTCTTATCCGTGGTGTTCGTCCCTGCAGTGCTCGCGCTGCTTCCGCTCCCGTTACGAAGAGAAGAGACGTATTCTCCGGCCTTGACGTCTGCACTGCGGAAACTCGCGACGATAGTGATGCGTCACCGTCGCGCAGTTATCGTCGGCAGCTTGATTGTCGGGTTTTTGGCAATTTTGCCTATCCCTTCGATTCAGGTGGGATCAAATTTCTTGTCTATTTTTCGCGAAAGCCATCCCACACGCCAGGCTGCGGAGATCATCAGCCGCAACCTGGTTGGGAGTATGGCGTTCTACGTCGTGGTCGACGGCGCTGAGCAGGATCTCATGCGGAAGTGGGATACGCTCAAGCGTATCAAGGACCTGCAGGAATATATCAACTCCCTTCCTGGCGTGGATAAAACCGTATCCTTCGTCGACTACTGTGAGCTGTTTGATCAGGGCATGCGCTCGTTGCCTCCGGAAGAAGGGGCGGAAGGTTCGCCCCAGCCTGAACCGAGCAAAAGCTTTTGGGAGGAACCGGAAAGATTGACCGATGCGATGCAGATGATTTTCCTCAACCCCAGTTATGTGTCAGGCGTTGTCAATCACCCAAACTACTCACGTTCGAACATTCTTGTGCGTACGTCATTAACCCGCCCCAGTGAAATCGCCGACATAGTAGAAAAGATTCAAACCTTTGCCAAGGAACATTTTCCTCCGGCTGAATTGACCGCGCACCCGACTGGCTCCTTGATCCTGAGCACCCGCACCGCGAGTAACCTGATCGCGGGGCAAGTAGAAAGTCTGCTGTTCACCGCAGTGGTGATCTTTGTGATCATGACGATCATGTTCCTCTCCGTGCGCGTCGGCGTCATTGCCATGATTCCGAACGTATTCCCCATTCTCTCCTTCTTTGGCTTAATGGGCGCAAGTGGGGCGGTGTTGAGTCTGAGTACGAACACGATCGCGTCGATCGTTCTGGGCCTTGCGGTTGACGACACCATTCACATTATGACGCGCCTCAGTACTGAAGTCCGCGCTACGGTGGACCAGCAAGAAGCGCTCCTGCGGTCGCTGAGCACGGTAGGCAAGCCAACGCTCTATTACTCACTACTGGTGTTTCTCGGGTTTCTTTCCTTTGTGTTGTCCTCGTTCGCGCCGGTACAGGAATTTGGTCTGCTTTCCGCCGCGACGATTGTGTTCGGCGTGATCGCTGAATTGCTGCTGTTGCCAGCGCTATTGGCGACGACGCCGGTGATTACGCTCTGGAATGTTCTCTATTTGAAACTGGGCCGCGATCCCCATAAAACGATTCCTCTCTTCGCCGGATTACGGCCGTTTCAAGCCAAGATTGTGACCCTGATGGGCGAATTAAAAGCGTTCGCCCAAGGCCAGCCCATTATTCGGCAGGGAGAGCAAGGCAATGAAATGTATGTGCTGATCAACGGCGCCGCCGATGTCTTCATTTCCTCTCCGAACGGGCCTCGAAAAGTAAATACCTTGGAACGGGGCGATGTCTTTGGCGAAATGGGATTGATTCGCCGCCACGAGCGTACGGCGGATGTGATTGCGACCCAGGATGTTGAGGTGCTAGCGGTGAATGAGCGTTTCTTGACGCGCGTCAAGCGGCGCTATCCACGCATTGCGACGGAGCTCTTTTTCAATTTATCGAAAATCCTCAGCGATCGCTTGGAGCGCGCGCAGCAAAGTGAGCCGGGCAGAAAGGCTGGATAAGCAAGGCTTCTCCCCTCCTTTCAGGCTTCGTATGCAAAATTATTTCCTGGCTTCCTGGCTAATCACCGATAAGGCTGCGCCGCCAGGCCGACACACTTCCAGACCAGCCATTGGTAGCGGTTTGTCGTGCTTACCCTTCAACCAGGCTCACAACAGGCTCCGGCAAGAGTCCAGGATTTCGCTGCGCCCCCATTGGACCTTTGCGCTTGCGCCACGGTATGGGTATGCTGCTTAGAAGCTGTAACCGGCGAGGCTACTCGTGGGTGATCTCATGGAACGAATGTATCACTTCATTGTCTATCAGCCGAAAAGCGTTCTCGTAATGCTTTTGCTCGTGACGGGCTTCCTGGGCGCTTATGCCGTCCATTTACAGATTGATAGTTCGGCGGAACATCTGCTCGCCACTAATGATCCCAATAAGCAATACTACGACGAGGTGCGCGCTATCTTTGGCAGTGACGATATTGGCGTCATCGGCGTCGTAGCGGAAAATATCTATACCCCCGCTACTCTAGAGAAGATCCGTCGCATTACCACGAAGGTCGAAAAAGTTGACGGGGTGCAGAGCGTGCGAAGCCTGACCAACCTGTCTGACCCCATTGCTGATCTCAACTACCCGCCGCCGCTGATAGGAAAAATTCCGACGGACCCTGAGGCCTTGGCGGCGCTGAGGAAAAAGATCGAGGAGTACCCTATCTATCCGAACTTTGTGTCCAAAAACGCGAAGGGCGCGGCGATCGTGGTCTACTTCAAAAGCTTGAGCGAAGATGAGTTCCTACAAAAGAGGGTAGACGAGCGCATACAAGAAATTCTGGCGCAGGAGCAAGGACCCGAGCAACTCTATCTCACTGGCATGCAGCATATTAAAGTCAACTCCTTAAAGTTGATGAAGCAAGATCTGCGCACGTTCACGCCCCTGAGTCTCCTGGTCATCATGGGCGTCCTGGGCGTGTGTTTCCGCAATTTTCGCGGCGTGCTGCTGCCGCTCTTCTCTGTGCTTTGCGGTGTGGTGTGGACCCTGGGCATTATGGTGCTGACTGACTCGCCGATCACCATCGGCACCCTTGTCCTTCCTTCTTTGCTGATCGTCATTGGCAGCACCTACTCTATCTATGTTATTGCCCAGTATGAGGAGGAAGTAGACAAGGGCGGAACGGCGACTGAAGTTGTGCTTCGCTCGTTGAAACGAGTCAGTCTGCCCGTGACGGTGGCTGCGCTGACCACGGTGGTGGGTTTTGTGACGTTGCTGGTCAACCGTATCGGCACGATTCGCGAGTTGGGGCTATATGCCGCAGTAGGATTTGCCAGTGTCTCGATCATCGTATTGACGCTGATTCCTGCGGCGCTGGTGTTGCTTCCGCTGCCACAGAGAAACAGAGCTCATGGCGAAGGACAGCGGCTGACCGCTCTGCTCACAGCGATGGGGCAGTTTAACCGCCGCTATCAGGCTCCGATCATTGGAGCGGCGACGTTGCTGATTCTCCCGTGTCTCTGGGGCATGAGCAGGATTCGTGCAGACTCTAATTTTCTGCAATTCTTTCCGCCGTATTCGCCAGTGCGGCGCGCCAACGAAATCATTAGCGAGAAGATCGGCGGCGCGCAAATTTTCTCGGTAATCGTGAGCAGCAAGGAAAAGGGCGGCATCGCTGCCTGGGATATCATGAAACGGATCAGAGACTTGCAGCTCTATATCGCTGCGTTGCCCGGCATTGATCAGCCTACGTCCCTGGTCGACGTGTGCGAGCTGGTGGACCGCGCTATTCGCAGGGGCGGGCCCCCTGAAGAAGGGGACATCATTGTTGAAGATGCAGACGCGCCGGTGCCAGCCTCAACCCCTGCTGATGTCCCTGAAGCGCCTTTTTGGGAGCAAGAAGAGCGTTTTAATGCGGTGATGCGGTTAGTTAAAAACGCCAACCCGAAAAGCTTCGCATCGTTCGTGAACGTCGACTTCTCCAAGGCGAGCATGACCGTACGCACTCGCCTCACCAGCTCCAGCGACATCGTCCGGACCGCAGACGCTATTCGTCAGTACGCGAAAGAGCACTTTCCTCCCGAGATCGAAGTCCGACCGACCGGCAGCCTCATTTTGCTCAACGAGGCGACAGAGGACATCGTTTGGGGGCAAATCAAGAGCTTGGGATTCGCCCTAGTAGTGATCTTCGTCGTCCTTTCTTTCATGTTTCTGTCAACGAAAGTTGGGCTGCTCTCCTTACTGCCGAACGTGCTTGCCATCCTCATCTTTTTCGGCGCCATGGGGTGGGCCGGCGTCACGCTGAACTTAGGGACGAGCATTATCGCCTCGATCGCCATTGGCATCGCGGTGGAAGACGCCATCCGCTACCTTGCCCGTCTGAGCGCCGAAATCCGGGCGACGCATGATCAGGAAGTGGCGATCTTCCAAACGGTGGCGACGGTAGGCAAACCGATCATTTACGCTTCGGCGGCGCTGGGGCTTGGGTTTTTGACGCTGCTCTTCTCTAATTTTGTGCCTATTCAGAAGTTTGGCCTTCTGACCGCGATCACGATTGCGGCGGCGTTTGTGAACGACTTGGTGCTGTTGCCGGCGCTGCTGGCGACCACGCGCATCATTACGTTGTGGGATGTCATCACGCTGACGCTTGGAGAGGATCCGCACCGAACGATTCCGCTCTTCGAGGGGCTCCGCCCTTCACAAGCGAAAATTGTCACCTTGATGGGGGAGCTCAAAACGTTTCCACGCGGCCAACCAATTATTCAGGAAGGTGAAATCGGCAATGAGATGTACGTGCTGATTAAAGGGACGGCGGATGTGTTTATTAATCGCGCCGTGCAACGGCGGACGCTGGTGCGCACCTTGCGGCGGGGCGATGTCTTTGGCGAAATGGGGTTGATTCGTCATCATAAACGCACGGCGGATGTCATCGCTAACGAAGATGTGGAAGTGATTGCGGTGAATGAGCGATTTCTTGATCGCATGCAACGGCGTTATCCTCGGATCGGGGCCAAGATTTTCTTGAATGTCGCGAAGATTCTTAGCGACCGGCTACAAGACTCCCAACAGCCAAGGACGGCAGAGAAGCAAACGGCTCTTTCCTAGAAGGAAAATGCAACTATGACCTGGAAGCCCGAAATTGACGACCTCCAGCTCCGCCGCCAACGCGCGCTGGAAATGGGCGGGAAAGAAAAAATCGCCAAACAGCACGCTCAGGGGAAACTCACTGCCCGTGAACGAATCGCCTTGTTATTGGACCGCGATTCGTTCACAGAACTGGGCATGCTGGCGACGCATCAGAGCCAGCGCCCGGAGATGCAGGGCGTCTATACCGCTGCCGATGGCGTCATTATTGGCTATGGCCGCATCGATGGACGCGAGGTCCTGGTCGGGGCGGAAGATTTTACCGTTATGGGCGGCTCGGTTGGCCAGACCGGCATCCTGAAACGCGAGCGCATCCTTGAACTGGCACAGCAAACAAAAGTGCCGGTGGTGTGGCTGCTCGACGGCTCGGGCGCTCGGGCCACCGAGTATGTGCGCGGCGGATGGGTTGGCGGCCGTCATTTCACCATGATGTCGCACCTGTCTGGCGTCGTTCCACAGGTCGTCGCGGCCATGGGGCCGTGTGCGGGCGATCCTGCACTGATGGCGCCGCTGGCGGATTTTGTTGTCATGGTGAAAGGCACGAGCATGCTGGCGGCTGGCGGTCCGCCGATCGTCGAGGCTGCCATCGGCGAAAAAGTATCGAAAGAGGAATTAGGGGGCTCATTCGTGCACTGCCATATCAGTGGCGTGGCGGACAACGAAGCGGAAAATGATGAAGACTGTCTGCGAATCATCCGCCGCTATCTCAGCTACTTTCCCACGAATGTGTACTCCCTGCCGCCCCGCCTTGACACGGGCGATGATCCCGAGCGGCGGGAGGAAATCCTGCTGTCGATTGTCCCGCGGAACCGGAAACGTCCTTACGATATGAGGCGAGTGATTCAGTGTATTGCTGATCGAGATTCTCTTTTTGAGATCAAGCCGCAGTACGGCAGCTCAGTGATTACCTGTCTGGCGCGGATGGATGGCGAGGTCGTTGGGTTTGTCGCCAATCAGCCCTTGCAACTGGCTGGCATTATCGATGGTCCGGCGGCGGATAAGATGACGCATTTTATTCAGCTTTGTGACGCCTTCCATATCCCACTCATCTTTCTCTCTGATGTGCCGGGGTTTATGACTGGATCAGTATCCGAGCGAGAAGCCACGTTACGCCGCGGCTTACGGATCGCTTATGCGATGGCCTTTGTGACCGTGCCAAGAGTGTCGGTAGTGTTGCGCAAAGCCTATGGCATGGGCGCCGTGGCAATGTGTGGTCATCAGGGCAGTCAGATTCTCACGCTTGTGTGGCCCTCGGGAGAATTTGGCGCCTTGCCGGTGGAAGGTGGGGTAAGCGCCGGACATAAGAGCGCCTTAGAAAGAGCGGAAGATCAAACTCGCACCCGCGCGGAGTTTGAGAGTTATTACAGTCAATTTGGCAGTCCGTTGTCGACCGCTGAGACATTCAATTTTGACGATCTGATTGATCCGCGTGATACGCGCCCGCTGATCATCCGTGCGCTGCGCACAGCGCGTGCGGGGAATACCGCTCCGCTGGGACCAAAAACACGTCACGGCATCATGCCGTAGGCGAGCTTGAGGCTTGAGGCTTAAGACTTGCAGCTTGCAGACGGTGACGCAAGTCAGACAATTCCGTTTCGATGCGCTCCAGGCGTGTGAGCATTTCTTGCTGTGGATCGCCGCGTAAATAGCCATGTTCAATAATGGTGATGAAGATGCGCGCGACCTCTTCCGCCGCGAGCGGTCCATCTGGTTGGTACCATTGGTACATCCAATTGCACATGCCCAGCAGCGCAAAGGAAAGCAATTTCGGAGGGAGCGGCGCTAATCGGCCTGCTTCGACGCCTTCACGAATGACTTCTTCGATAAGAGCATCGTAGGTTCTGCGCTCTGAGCGCGCACGCTGCGCCATTTCCGGCGGCAGGTGGCTTTCCTCGCTAAAGAACACGGAGAGAAAATTGCGGTGGTCCGCCATCAGCCGCACTTGATGGCGAATGATTTGCCGTAATTTTTCTTCCGGCGGCACGTCTTGTGCGCAGATTTGCCGGAGGCCGCGCTGGAAAATCGCGATAGACCGTTCAAACACGCGAATGAGTAATTCCTCCTTGCTCGGGCAATAGCGGTACAGCGTGACACGGGAGATGCCGAGTCGTTCCGCCACAGTTTCCAGTGTGGTGGCCCGATACCCCTGTTCGCCAAAACATGCCGCAGCGGCTTGTAAGATCGACTCCTCGCGTAATGTTTGTTTCTTGTTTTTCTCTGACGTTTTTTTACGCGTCATGCCCTGTGGGCTTACTCGATTCCGTTTGGTCGCGCAAGCGGGCGCTCTCTTTCTCCCCACTGCTATGGTTTTTCCGCCGTACGCCGATAACACAGGGCGGAAAAGCATCTCTCCTGCACAACGGGGGAATGGACAAGAGTCGAGGCGCCGCCGTGAAGATCCTTGTGGCTGAAGATGAGCTGATTACTCGTCGTAAACTCGTCGCTTTGCTGACGCGATGGGGGTATGAGGTAGTCGAGACCTGTGATGGGCTTGCCGCGTGGCGCGTCATGCAAGGGCCCGATATCCCACGGCTCGCGGTTATCGATTGGATGATGCCGGGTATGGATGGCTTGCAGCTCTGCCAGTCCATCCGTCAAGGTGCGCCAGAACAATATGTCTACATTCTCTTAGTGACGGCGAAAAACCGGCAGGAGGATGTGATTGCAGGATTAGACGCCGGCGCGGACGATTACATCACCAAGCCTTTTGACGCTCACGAGCTGCGGGTGCGTGTACGCGCCGGCCAACGCATTCTGGAATTGCAAGATGAGCTGATCGCTGCACGCGAGGCCCAGCGGCAGCGGGCTTCGCAGGATGCGCTGACCGGCGCTCTTAACCGGCGGACGATTATTGAAGGGTTAACACGAGAACTGTCGCGGGCGCAGTCTGAGAGCGTAAGCGTCGGCGTCATCATGATGGATCTTGACTATTTCAAAATGATTAACGACACATATGGTCATCCTGTGGGTGACCTGGTGTTGCGAGAAACCGTCGCGCGACTGCAGCGGGATCTGCGTCCGCAGGATTTGCTTGGCCGTTATGGAGGAGAAGAGTTCCTGGCCGTATTGCCGGGCTGCACGATCGAGGACACGGCCAAAGTGGCGGAGCGGCTGCGGCAACGCCTGGCAGGTGAACCAATACGCTTGCCAGAGGTGCTGCTCCACGTCACTGGTAGTTTTGGGGTTGCTGCATCGCACGACGCAGTACACGACGCTGACCGACTCATGCAAATGGCGGATGCGTCCCTGTACCGCGCCAAACGCGAAGGCCGCAACCGCGTGGCGCTTGCTGAAGAAGAGACTGTACTACTGGATTAGACGTATGCTCCGTTGGTTATCCGACCTCACCACTGCCTTGACCAAACAAGAGATCGAGTAAGGGGCGGTGCTCCGGGAGGACGAAAACGCAGACATGATCTCCATCGTGGAGTCGCGTGACGCCATGCGCAGCGATAATCTCATCACCCCGCATGATGAAAATCAGAACACAGCCTTCAGGCAAGGGCAGGTCGCGGATCATGGCGCCCGACACGGCAGAGGCGTGGGCGACAAAGTACCAGACAAAATCGCCAGGATAGCTCCGCAGCGAGACAAGCTCGACACTGGCAGGCGGGGCGGCCGTCATCGGTTCCGCAAAGTCGAAGCGACGGGCTAACCAGGGCACGGTGGCTCCTGGGGCCAAACTATTGAGCAACACCACGAAGAACACGAGATGGAAGATCTGCTCTCCGGCTGGCACTCCGCGCAGGACAGGATAAGTGGCAAGGATAATCGGAACCGCGCCGCGGAGCCCCACCCATGCGAGAAAGACGCGCTCCCGCCAGGGAAAAGCGAAGGGCGCGAGGGTCAGCAAGACCGCGAGCGGACGGGCAACAAACGCCAGAGCGACAGCCAGGATGGCGCCCACCCGCATCAGCGGCCAGAGTTGGGAGGGGAATACGAGTAACCCTAACATGAGAAACATCAGAATTTGGGACAGCCAGGCCAGCCCGTCATGCACGCGTCGGATTCCCGCTCGATAGGGTAGCGGGGCCGCCGCCAGGATGATCGCTGTGAGATACACCGCGAGAAAGCCGCTACCATCCAGCACGGTGGTGACGCCAAACGCAATAAATGCGATCGCTACCGTCAGGACGGGATAGAGGCCTGCCGCTGGAAGGCGCACGTGACGCAATAACAGGCGCCCGCCGAAGCCAAAGCTCACGCCCCCCAGAATACCGCCGCCCAGTTGCAGGAGCAGCAACCAGAAGGTGTAGCTCCCAAGCGTTTGAGCGCCGAGTAACACTTCGGTGGCCATAAAGGTCAATAAGACAGCCATAGGGTCGTTTAGTCCGGATTCAACCTCTAGCACAGCGCCGAGTCTTTCCTTGAGGCGGATGCCACTCCCGCGGAGCATGGAGAAGACCGCTGCCGCATCGGTCGAGGAAACGACTGCCCCAATTACAATTGCGATTGAGGGCGATAAATCAAGAAGCACGCCTACCGCCGCCACAAAGAGAGCGGTGAGAAGTACGGCAAGCGTTGCCAGCAGGCCGGCTGGGGCGGCGACACGGCGCAACACATCTACTGAGGTATTCAGGCCTCCATCAAACAAAATCAACACCAGAGCAATCGTACCGAGCCGGAAAGCCACGGAATAATTCGCGAAGGGAATCCCACCAATCCCCTCAGAGCCGGCGGCGATGCCGAGGAGGAGAAAGATGAGCAGCGCGGGCACCTCGAGTTGCTGAGACAGACGACTGGCTAAGCCGGCAAGGAGTAACAACCCACCGATTGCCGTCAGAAAGAGAGCCGTAGACCAGGGTTCCATGAGGAGAAGGTTATGCTAATGCAGAAAGCCATACAGCCCGGTCAAGATTAAATATAAAGCGATCACGTAATTGAGCAGGCGGGGAAAAGCAAGAATGAGGATGCCGGCGATGAGCGACACCAGGGGTTCAAGAGGAACACGCATAGGATATACCCTCCTGTTTTTTATTAGACACAGCGAAGAGGACTACGCTAGCGACTGCCTTCGCAAGAGCGTCTGACATAAACGTCTTGTTCCCCGGACTGGCAAAGTGAGGCGTTTTGTTCGCCCCGTTGCTTGCCTCTGCAGGCTGAGTTGTCGCAAGGCTTCAAGTCCATCTTAAAATGATCAAACGCCTTTGTTTTAATGACCCGGAAACGCTAGAGCTATGCGACCAAGTGACGATGGGAAAACACAGCGGTGAGCAAAAGTTCACCTGGCGACGAGAGAAGAACATCTTGCCAGGGAAGATTGCTCAACGAATCCTGTCCCCTCCAGGTCGCTCCGACCTTTTCTGGCGAACGAAAGCTCAAGGCGCTATGTTAGAGAACCACCGCCAGGCTAGTAAGCGCGCCTTCAGAATAGCAATCATCTCCTGGACGCTGCTTGGCGTCGTCCAACCAATCAGGGTATGGAATCGCCTGAGGATGCTCAGGCACGCCGGCCCTGGATCACGCAGGCTCCAGACGGCGTAAGAGCAACAGCGCTCGAGAGCCGCAAGCCAGTCCCACCATCTGAGCTGCCCTCTTTTCCACTGCTCAAAGCACGTATGCGCATCGCGCCAGAAGTCAATCCAAAACCGATGCTTGACCGCAGGAGTTGGCGCCACGTCAGCCAGCGCCTCCCCACACAGCTCTTGGTACGAAAGGAAGGGCAGATTCACCCCGCAGTCCCGTCGGAGATGCGTAGAGAAAATTCACCTTCGACTAACCAGCGACAGAGCCCTTGCTGATCACTGGCCAGGTGCTCAAGCGCCACAACATGGCAGCAGCAAGACGCCCGCCCAAGATCTGTGGGCGACAACGATACGCCGTAGACGACAACACCCTCCCAGGCTAACGCGCGCGCCGTGGCGAGTCCGGTCATCCCGAGGCCGAGCACAATCGCAGGCGGTTTCCCGTCGTCAGCCATCGCGAAGACGCTTCTCTCAGAAGTTGTTGGCATTGCTGGCTAGACTTTGTCTCTAAGAGGACAATCTCCGGCGGTAGATAAAAAAAGAGTGACTAATTCATCAAACATCAGAGGCGTCTGAAAAGCAAGGCGAAAGAGTGGTGCTAAGGAGCTTATGAGAAAGCTGAAGTCCCGCGCACACTCCACCGCCGCTCCCCTATTCTTTCCTTTATTTGGTCAGCGCGTTGAACTCTTGGACCGTCACAATCTTCTGCAGGTTCAGGAAGCGAAAGGTAGATCCTGCCTAGCAAGAAGCATCTCTGTCAACAGGTTTTGGTCTACTGGTGTAAGCAGATGTTTATGATAGTTTAAGTTTTTAAACTTCCTCTTGTGAGCGACGGCCCCGGAGACGCAGGGCGCGTACTGCGCGCTGTGCTAAGGTAGGACTGATCCCGTGTTTCTCCTGTCTCTATTGCGGTCCTGCCTGACTTTGCGAGTTGAGAACGGTGTATGTGGCCAGTAGGTTCCCTGCTGCTGTTTCAGGACGGCGCTCTCGTCACCATAGACGGCCCTTGCAACGAGCAAGCCTTTGGGCCATCGAGCGTGCGCGTTTCCGTTCTCGCCTTTTGCATACGCCCTGATTGCCGAGGCGGTGCGGCGCGTTTCTCCAGCATGACTCCCTAAGCCCCTGGAGACCAGGAGACGCGCACCCCTTATGCGAAATGGAGTTGCCTTTTACGCACTCTATCCAGGAGCTGAGCGTGAAACGAATGACTAGCGCCGCCTTCTCTCTTGACTGATCGACCTTGCCTCTTAAGATCAAAGTTCACTTCGGCTTGGCGCTGAAGATTGAACCGCCAAGTCTTTAACGATCCCTCCGCTTAGGTGGAGAGGTGGAAAGGATACATCGTATGCGGAAACGGGGTGGGTATTGCAATGCGGCAATCACGTTGCTCACTGGAGCAACACTTGGAATGGTCATTGGCTGTTCTCAACCTTTATCAACCCGAGAGAAAGGCGCACTTCTGGGCGCTGGTGTTGGCGCCGGAACAGGGGCTATTTTTGGCGGTGGAAAAGGCGCGGCTATTGGCGGCGCTGCGGGCGCACTAGGCGGCGCGATTATCGGCGACCAGATGCAACGCCGGGAGGGAGACCCGTATTACGAGGAGCAGCGACAGCGGGAACAAGCTGAGTATGAGCGGCAGCAGCGTGAGCTCGAACGTGAACGCCGTCGCAGAGACTACGACGATTATTGATGTCATCGTTGCGCTCATGAGGGAGTTGGAGAGACGCGACAGGTCGCGTCTCTCCAGTTGGACTGCTTCTTCAGCAACGTCTCTTTACAAAACATGACAGCCAGTTAATGAAAATAAGACACGGCAACACGGTCCTTCTGCTCCTGACGCCAGTAAGAGTTGAGAATCACATGAAAAGTTGTTGACCCTGCCTTTGGCCCACCTCTTGCTCTAGAGGGAAGCAAGCGCACTGACTGCGCAATCTTTTGTGGAGGTGGACAGATGTTGTCTTCACTGTCACTCTCAGGCGTTCCCAATGGCGTGCTTGATATGACGACCGACTTTGCGCCGCTTTTTGTGGGGCTCGTTGTCTTCCTCGGTCTCTCTCTTCTTGGCATCGCTTTCGCCATCGGTGTACATGACACCCGTGAGGCGCAACGGCGGATGCCTCAACTCTCGCATGATGAGCCAACGTTGCCAAAGGCAGCGTAAAAGAGGGTGAAACGGAGAATCGGGGCATCAGAGACAGGGGACTTCCCTCCTTCCCCGTCTCTCTTCTCTAATTCTGTCCCCTTTCTCCACCTCACCCTCTCGTCTCCCCGCCGCTTCCGTTGCACCGCTCCTTACACTGGTGTATCAAGCCGGTACAATACAAGAAGGAGGGCGTGCGATGCAACGAACCCGCATCAACGGCGTTGAACTGGCCTACGAGCTGCAAGGGGCTGGCGAACCCCTAGTGATGATCCACGGCGCGCAAGGGGATCAGAGCATGTTCGCCGCCATCACTCCGACGTTCATCAAGCACTTCCAGGTGCTCACTTTTGATCAGCGCGGCTCTGGATTGAGCGAAAAACCCGACATGGAGTACAGCATGGCGATGTTCGCGGACGATACCGCGGCGTTAATGGATCATGTCGGGTTTGCCTCGGCGCATATCCTTGGCGTCTCCATGGGCGGCATGATTGCGCAAGAGTTCGCTCTACGTCATCCGCAAAAAACACGCTCGCTCGTGCTCGGCTGTACGACGCCAGGCGGACCGAAAGCGGTCAGTCTCGGCAGCGGCGCGCTGGCGAAAGCTTACTCCACTCAACCCATGACAGCCGAGGAGCGTGGGCGTCTGCTCGCCGAAGCCTGTTTCACCAAAGGCTACCTTGAAAAACATCCGGAAGTCATTCCAGCCATGATCGAAGCGCGCCGCCGGCGTCCTATTGACCCTGTCGCTCTCGGTCACCGTATGAAAGCGGTTTACGCACACGACACCTACGATCGCCTGCCGCAGATCGCCTGTCCGACGTTGGTTATTACTGGAAAGGACGACGTACTGGTCCCCTGGGAAAACTCGCGTATTCTGGCCGAGCGCATCCCTGGCGCACAGTTCGTCCTCTTAGAGCCTGCTGGACACCTCTTCTGGGGCGAACAGCCGGAGCAAGCGCGTGAAGCGCTTCTCTCTTTCCTCCTGGAGCAAAACAAGAAAACCTCAAGTTAGCGCCGCCGTATCGGGCGTCCGTGACTAAGAGAAGCTATGAGCTCTTAGCCACAAACAAAACTGAGTTGAATAGCCTTCTTTGTCTGGCTAATAGCTAGAAGCTGACAGCGAAGAGCCAGCAAGGAGTTTTCTTATGTCCCGACCAGGCATCGTCCTCTACCACGGCATCGAAAGCGGCGCGGAACTCAGAGAGTATGGCCGTATTGCCGAAGACCACGGCTTCGCCTCGCTATGGGTGACCGAGCGATATTTCCACGAAGAGACATTCTCTATGCTCGGGTTTTTGGCGGCGACAACGCAACACATCAAACTTGGCGTCGGCGTCGTCAATCCCTACACACGCAATCCCGCATTGCTGGCGATGGCCAGTGCTACCCTCGATCGCATCTCAGGCGGTCGTTTCATGCTCGGCCTTGGCCGTAGTGAAAAGCCGGTGATTCAAGAGAAAATGGGCATTCCTTACCGCAACGCCCGCGGTACTTTAAGCGAAACAGTCGCTCATCTCCGTAAATTATTTGCCGGCGAACGCGTCACCGCGACAGAAGGGCGTTACAAACTCAGCGGTGTGCGACTCGCCACCACACCGCTTCAGTCACAATTACCAATCTATCTTTCCGGGATTGGCGTGAAAGGCTTGCGCCTGATCGGAGAAATTGCCGATGGCGCCGTATTGAACGCTTACGCGCCGCCCGCCTACGTGCGTTATGCCGTCGCGGAAATCCGTAACGCCGCGCAAGCCGCCGGTCGCGATCCCCAAACGCTTGATATCGCCTGCATGCTTGTCGTCCGCTTAACGGATAACCCTGCCAGCATGTACCCAACCTTGAAGCAACGCCTTGTGCGCTTGCTTGCTGAGCCGTACATTGGCGAGATCCTGCTTGAAAAAGGCGGCTTTGATCCATCGATTCTTCCTGCACTGCGTGAGACAGTGAAAAAGGAAGGAGAAAAAGCCGCTGCGCCTTTCATCTCGGACGCAATGGTGGACGCCTTCTATGTCGTGGGGCCAGCCGAGCGTTGCAAAGCGCGGATCGATGAATACCGTCAAGCTGGCGTTACTGCGCCACTGCTGCTGCCGCGGTTGGAGGAGTACAAAAGAGTCGCCGCAGCATGCGGTGGGTAGATTGGCGGCGCGCAAGCGCCCTACGCGCTGTATGCCGCATTCCGCATAGTCACCCGCCCCCAATTGACGCATCCGCGCGCCCAGAGTACCTGTGGGCCGGGCGGTTCGCTCAAACATAAGAGCAACAATCCACATCACTCTGTCACCCTGAGCGCAGCGAAGGGTCTCGTGCTTGCAGAGATTCTTCGGTCTACAGCCTCAGCATGACAAGTCGGTAAGGAGGCGCAGGTGAAACTTGGTCTCAGCATCGGCTATTCCGGAGGCGCGGTCTCCATTCCTCTTGATCGCATCCAAGAGGCAGAACAACTTGGTTACGATTCCGTGTGGACAGCGGAAGCCTACGGGTCCGACGCTGTAACGCCGCTCGCCTATATCGCCGCCAAAACCTCTCGCATCAAACTCGGCACGGGCATCATGCAGATCGCCGCACGCACCCCGGCGATGTGCGGCATGACCATGGCTACGCTTGACGCCCTCGCGGGCGGCGGCCGCGTGCTGGTTGGGCTCGGTCTTTCCGGCCCACAAGTGATCGAAGGTTGGCATGGTATGCCATACGACAAGCCGCTCGCGCGACTCCGTGAATATGTCTCCATCCTGCGTCAGATTTGGGCGCGGGAAGCGCCAGTGGAGCTGGACGGGAAGGCGTATCAATTGCCGTATCGTGGCCCCGGCGCAACAGGGTTGGGAAAACCGTTGAAGTCGATCTTACATACCAAACAGTTGCCGATTTACCTGGCCACCATGCAGCCGAACAGCATTCGCCTGACCGCTGAGATCGCGGACGGCTGGCTGCCGATCTGGTTTTCACCCTACCGTATGGGTATGTTTCGCGCCGACCTCGAAGAAGGTTTCCGACGCGCGGGCAACGGCAAATCCTGGAAAGATTTCGACATCGCGGCGGGGTG
>DATLYA010000286.1:0-7345 GCA_035575235.1 Candidatus Methylomirabilota bacterium | reverse complement strand
GTTGTTGATCAAACGCGGTGAGTATGGCGTGCTGTCGTTTTCGCCCAATTCCATTTTTGCCGTTCCTGCGTATCCCCTTGAAGAGGTCTTTGATCCGACGGGAGCCGGCGATTCATTCGCCGGCGGGTTTCTGGGCTATCTTGCCCAGGTGAATGACCTGTCCGAGGCGCACACGCGCAAGGCCATTGTCTACGGCAGCGTGGTCGCCTCCTTCGTGGTGGAAGACTGTAGCCTTCATCGACTGCGCACGCTGACGCGCGATGACATCGAACGACGCTATCGGCAGTTTGTGAGTCTCACGGAATTTTAAGTCTGTAGGGTCTCTAGGGTCCGTAGAGTCCAGGGGGTCAAATTTAAGAACTGAGAGACTCAATGAACTCGACGAACTCAAGGGACTCAATAGACTGGCTGTTATGTACCTCTCCCTCATCATTCCTATCTACAACGAAGCAGAGAATGTCCGTCCGCTGTGCGATCGGATTCGCGAGGCGTTGGCGCCGACCGGGTGGGAGTATGAGGTCGTGTTGATTGATGACGGCAGCACCGACGGCAGCGATCAAATGCTCGCCGCGCTCCATCACGAAGATGCGCGGCTGAAAGTGATTCGCTTTCGTCGAAATTTTGGCCAAACCGCTGCGTTAGCCGCGGGACTTGCCTACGCCAAGGGCGATATCATCATCTCTCTTGATGGCGATTTGCAAAACGATCCGATGGATATCCCCCTGCTGGTTGCGAAACTGAACGAAGGGTATGACCTTGTCAACGGTTGGCGCACGAACCGGCACGATCCGTTTCTCTCTCGTCGCTTGCCTTCATATATCGCCAATGCGATCATTTCGCTGGCGACCGGCGTCAAGCTGCATGATTACGGGTGTACTCTGAAAGCGTTCCGGAGTGAGGTCGCGAAACGTTTAAAACTCTATGGCGAAATGCACCGTTTTATTCCCGCTCTGGTGAGCGACTTGGGTGGGAAAATTGCCGAGATGCCGGTGGCTCACCATCCTCGGCGACGCGGTCGCTCAAAGTACGGACTGACTCGCACGTTATGGGTGATTTTGGATCTCTTAACGGTCAAGTTTCTGTCTGATTACGCCACTCGGCCCAGCCATTTGTTCGGCCTCCTCGGAGTCATAGCGGCATTGCTTGGCGGAGCGATCACCCTCTTGCTAGGATTACAGAAGATCTTGTTCGATGTCCGTCTCGCGAACCGTCCACTCCTGTTGCTTGGCATTCTCCTCATTGTTCTTGGAGTGCAGTTTATCTCCATGGGGTTGATTGGTGAGATGCTGGCGCGAACCTACCATGAGAGCCAGGAGAAGCCGATCTACGTGATCAGGGATGTGCTAGAGTAGCAAGAGCGAGCGGTCAGCGAAAAAAAAGGTCGCCGGCCAAAAAGAAGAGGAAGAAGAAGAGAAAGAGAGAGCAACCGCACAGCGCTGGCCGTGTTTTTATCAGCTACGAGGAACCCCTGAGCATTGGAAGTTTTTTAAGGAGCAAGCATGAAACTGTGCGTTATCGGAACCGGGTATGTTGGGCTGGTGGCGGGAACCTGCTTTGCGGAAAGCGGCAATGATGTCATTTGTGTAGACATCGATCACAAGAAGATCACAAGCCTGCAAAGCGGCAAAGCGCCTATCTATGAACCCGGTCTGGAAGAGCTGATCCGGCGCAACACCGAGAATGGGCGGCTGCGGTTTACGTCAGACCTCGTCACCGCTGTCAAAGACAGCCTGGTGTGTTTCATTGCTGTCGGAACGCCCTCAGATATTGACGGATCGGCTGATGTGCGAACGGTGTTGCAAGCCACAACCGAGGTGGCGCGCGCCATGCCCGGTTATCGCATTGTCGTGCTGAAGAGCACGGTGCCGGTCGGGACTGCTGATCGGGTGCGTGAATCCATGAGCGCCTATACCTCGCATCCTTTTGACATCGTATCGAATCCTGAGTTCCTGAAAGAAGGCGCTGCGGTGGAAGATTTCATGAAACCAGACCGGGTGGTGATCGGCGGCAGCAGTGAACGCGCCTTATCGTTGATGAAGGAACTCTATGCGCCGTTTGTGCGTACGGAAAATCCGATTCTGGTGATGGATAATCGCAGCGCCGAGATGACAAAGTACGCCGCGAATGCGTTCCTGGCTACGCGCATCTCCTTCATCAACGAAGTCGCCAATCTGTGCGACAAGGTGGGGGCAGATGTAGCCGAGGTGCGCAGAGGCATCGGATTTGATCGCCGGATCGGCCACTATTTTCTCTTTCCCGGGGTAGGCTATGGCGGGTCGTGCTTTCCGAAAGACGTGCGCGCACTGATTCGCACCGCCGAAGAACACGGCGCTGAATTTTCGCTATTGAGATCAGTTGAGGAAATCAACGAGCGACAGAAACACCTGCTGGTGGAAAAGGTGCGCGCCTGCTTTGGCGCGGATTTGCACGATCGTAAGTTTGCGGTGTGGGGACTGGCGTTCAAACCGCGCACGGATGATATGCGCGAAGCGCCGGCCATTGTCATTATCGAGGAGCTTCTTGCCGCGGGCGCCGAAATTGCTGCGCACGATCCCGAAGCCATGACGCAGGCGCAGAAGCTCTTTGGCGACCGTATTTCCTATCATCGAGTGAACTACGATACTTTAACTGGAGCCGATGCGTTGTTGATCGTCACGGAATGGAACGAGTTTCGCCGGCCGGATTTTAAGCGCATGCGGACCCTGATGAAGACGCCCATTATCTTTGATGGACGGAATCTCTATGAGCCAACGGAAATGCGGCAGGAAGGGTTTACGTATTATCCGATTGGCCGCCCAGCCGTCGTCCAACCGTAAACAGAAACACAAAAGCAGGCAGAACAGGAAAGGATAGTTTCTATGGCGCGCGTCTTGATCACTGGTGGCGCCGGGTTCATTGGCTCACATCTGTGCGAGCGGTTTCTCGCGGAGGGGGATGAGGTGATTTGCATGGATAACCTCATCACCGGAAGTGCAGATAACATCGCGCATCTGTTTCCAAACTCGCGATTCTCCTTCGTGCCGCAAGACGTGACGAATTACATTTACGTCAAAGGGCCGCTGGATGCGATTTTACACTTCGCCTCGCCCGCGAGTCCGATTGATTATTTGGAGTTGCCCATTCAGACGCTAAAGGTGGGCTCGCTAGGCACGCACAAAGCGCTCGGGTTGGCGAAAGAAAAGGGTGCACGCTTTCTGCTGGCGTCAACCTCCGAAGTGTATGGCGATCCTCTCGAACATCCGCAAAAAGAAGATTACTGGGGAAACGTGAATCCGATCGGTCCACGTGGCGTGTACGATGAGGCGAAACGGTTTGCTGAAGCTATGACCATGGCGTATCATCGGTTTCATGGCGTGCAGACCCGCATCGTGCGCATTTTCAACACCTACGGTCCGCGTATGCGCCTGCGTGATGGGCGGGTAGTGCCGAACTTCATTTCCCAGGCGCTCACAGGCGAAGATCTCACCGTGTACGGCGATGGCAGTCAAACGCGGAGTTTCTGCTTCGTGTCTGACCTGGTGGACGGCATTGTGCGACTGCTACGTTCGGACTATGACGGTCCGGTGAATATTGGCAATCCTGCTGAGCTGACCGTGCTGGAATTTGCCCATCGCATTATTGAACTTACCGGCAGCCGCAGTAAGGTAGCGTATAAACCCTTGCCGGTGGATGATCCAAAAGTCCGTCAGCCCGATATTACGCTGGCCCGGCAACTCCTCGGCTGGGAGCCAAAGGTGTCGCTGCGGGAAGGGCTGGAAACAACCATTGCATATTTCAAAGAAAAGTTGGGACGGTTCTAAACTATCGATGCTCTATTCTTACCATCTCTGTTCGGGCAGGAAAAAGAGTGTGGGCGAAGCGTAGGGGCGTTCAACTGAACGCCCCTATTGCTGAAAGAGGGCGGCATATGCGCATACTGGTCACTGGTGGAGCGGGATTCATTGGATCGCACGTAGTGGATGCATACCTTGAAGCCGGACATGAGGTCTTTGTCGTGGATGATTTATCCACTGGAAAGCGGGAGAATCTTCATCCTCGCGCCCATTTTATCCACGCTGACCTCCTGGATCTGTCCGTTCGCAAGCTCATCGCGGCTGAAAAGATTGAAGTGGTAAGCCATCACGCCGCGCAGATGGATGTGCGGCGCTCGGTAACGGATCCATTATTTGATGCGCGGGTGAATTTGCTCGGCATGCTCAATATTCTCGAAGGGGCGCGTGAGGCGAAGGTCAAGAAGGTGATCTTTGCTTCTTCCGGGGGCACTGTATACGGAGAACAAGAACTGTTTCCGGCGGACGAGGACCATCCCACCAAACCCGTCAGTCCCTATGGCGTCAGTAAGCGGGCTGGGGAGCATTACCTCTACTTCTACAGTGTAGAGTATGGTATTCCCTATATTGCCTTACGTTATGCCAATGTGTATGGCCCGCGGCAAGATCCACATGGTGAAGCCGGGGTGGTGGCGATCTTTACATTACGGCTCCTGTCCGGCGTGCAGCCGATCATTAACGGCGATGGGAAGCAGACGCGTGATTATGTGTTCGTGACAGACGTAGCCCGAGCTAACGTTACGGCGTTGCAAGTAGACTTCTGCGGCCCCATTAATATTGGTACAAGCATTGAGACGGACGTGAACCAACTCTATCAGCATCTCCGCACGTTGACGAACTCTTCTTTGCCTGAGACCCATGGACCGGCTAAACCCGGTGAGCAGCGACGTAGCGTACTGGCGTGGAACCGTGCAAAAGACGTGTTAGGGTGGCGGCCAACCGTCGAGTTGGAAGAAGGGTTGCAACGGACGGTCGACTTCTTTCGTTCTCGGCAACAACACTAAATGGATATTCAACGCATCCGGAATTTTAGTATTGTCGCTCATATCGACCATGGGAAATCCACCCTGGCCGATCGCTTGTTGTCACAGACGGGCTCGATTAGTGAACGCGAGACTGGCGCACAGTTTCTCGACACCATGGATCTGGAGCAAGAACGCGGCATTACCATCAAAGCCCGGACTGTGCGGTTACGCTACCGCGCCCGTGACGGGCAGGAATATTGCCTGAATTTAATTGATACCCCTGGGCACGTCGACTTCTCTTACGAGGTGTCCCGCAGTTTGACTGCCTGTGAAGGCGCCATCTTGGTGGTTGATGCGACGCAGGGCGTTGAGGCGCAGACACTGGCGAATACCTACCTCGCGCTTGATCAAGGGCTTGAACTCCTGCCGGTGATCAACAAAATTGATCTGCCGAGCGCTGATCCTGAGCGCGTACGGAAAGAGCTTGAAGAGATCATTGGCCTTGATGGCAGCGAGGCGGTGCTCGCCAGCGCCAAAGAGGGGTGGGGCATGGATGAGGTGCTCGAGGGTATTATTCGTGTGATTCCGCCGCCGCGCGGCGAGGCCCAGGCTCCGCTCAAGGCGCTACTCTTTGATAGCTGGTTTGACCCCTATCAGGGCGCGGTCATCCAGGTGCGCGTCTTTGACGGCGTGCTGCGGCAAGGCATGAAGATCCAACTGATGTCGAGTGGAAAAGTCTATGAGGTAGACAAGGTCGGCGTCTTTGCCCCACGTCCTGTCATGGTTGACTCCCTTGGCCCAGGAGAAGTGGGCTTTGTGATGGCAGGGATCAAGGAAGTCACCGAAGCCCGCGTTGGCGATACGGTGACTGATTCCGAGCGTCCCACTGCTGCAGCGCTGCCGGGATTCAAAGCCGTCAAGCCGATGGTCTTCAGCGGCCTGTACCCTGTGGAGTCCAGTGATTATGATGCACTGCGTGACGCAGTGGAGAAACTGCGGCTCAATGACGCCTCTTTTACCTATGAGAAAGAGAGTTCTCTTGCCTTAGGCTTTGGCTTTCGTTGCGGCTTTCTTGGGTTGCTGCATATGGAGATTGTCCAGGAGCGGCTGGAGCGCGAGTTCGAGTTAGATCTCATTACCACGACGCCGACCGTGGAGTACCGCGTCGTGAAGCTTACCGGTGAAACCCTTCTTGTCGATAACCCCGCCTTGCTTCCTCCAGTCCAGGACATTGATCATATCGAAGAGCCGTACATCCTTGCCACAATCCACGTTCCCGGTGAGTTTCTTGGCAATGTTTTACAGCTCTGTCAGGAACGGCGTGGCATACAGCGAGAAATCAAATATCTCGGGCAAAACCGCGCCATGCTGTTGTATGAACTACCGTTGAACGAGATTGTGATTGACTTTCATGACCGGCTGAAATCGGTGACACGGGGGTACGCCTCATTCGATTACGAAGTGTTGGACATGCGGCCGGGAAGATTGGTGAAACTGGATATCCGCATCAACGGAGACCTTGTTGACGCCCTGTCCCTGATCGTGCATGAGGAGCAGGCGTATGCTCGAGGGCGGGAACTTGTGCGGAAGATGCGCGAACTGATCCCCCGGCAAATGTTTGAGGTTGCGGTCCAGGCTGCTATTGGCAGTCGGATTATTGCCCGTGAGACGGTCAAACCCCTAAGGAAAAACGTCACCGCGAAATGCTATGGTGGGGATATAACCCGAAAGCGAAAGCTGCTAGAAAAACAAAAAGAAGGAAAACGCCGCATGAAGCAGGTTGGACGGGTCGAGATTCCGCAGGAGGCGTTTCTGGCGCTGCTGCGAGTGCGCGATGCGTAGGGCCCTGAGGAAATTGCTGGATCACGCTATGTTCAGGCACAAAACCAATGTGGAGAACGCAGGGACTGTTGTTGACTCCCGTCTGCGATTGAAGAACCAACCGGTTACAAGCACAAAAAGTGGACAAAAATCGGTGGCGCGTGAGTATACCGAAGCGTTGCTCGTCGCGCTGGTGCTGGCGATCTTTATTCGTAGTTTTATCGTGCAAGCCTTCAAAATCCCGTCGGGGTCGATGCTTGATACGTTGAAGATTGGCGATCATATCCTCGTCAATAAGTTCATCTATGGGCTGCGATTGCCGTGGCCGTTTGAAACGATGCTGGTGGAATGGAATCAACCCCACCGTGGGGATGTGATTGTTTTCATTTACCCGAAGGATCGTTCGAAGGATTTCATCAAGCGCGTCGTTGGGGCGCCGGGCGACACCATCGAAATTCGCCAC
Organism: Candidatus Methylomirabilota bacterium; assembly: GCA_035575235.1. Classification (GTDB taxonomy): domain Bacteria; phylum Desulfobacterota; class Binatia; order Bin18; family Bin18; genus SYOC01. Next base: position 266 of record DATLYA010000286.1, on the reverse strand, counting down.
AAACAGGTGTACATCAACGGAGTCAAAGAGAATAACCCGCACATAAAATTTGACGACGGAGAGAGGGAAATTCCGGGCCCTCGCGATAATTTAGGGCCAATTGTGGTTCCTCCCCATCACCTCTTCGTTATGGGCGATAATCGCGACCGCAGCCATGATAGCCGCTTCTGGGGTTTTGTGGATATTGGCGATGTGAAGGGAAAAGCGTTTCTGATCTATTGGTCCTGGAATGGACAGGGCTCAGACGAGCAAGGAGGAGCAGCCGG
>DATLYA010000285.1:0-8865 GCA_035575235.1 Candidatus Methylomirabilota bacterium | reverse complement strand
CATCTCGGCTGCACGATCACGCATCAAGGATACAGATGTCGCGCAGATGACCGCAGAATTAACCCGCAATCAGATCTTACTGCAAGCGGGCGTGTCAGTCTTGTCGCAGGCCAATCAACTGCCGCAGATCGCCTTGTCACTTATCGGCCGATAAATCAATGAATGATCACCTATCCGGAGGGGACCTGCCCCCTCCGGGTAAGTAGGAGAGATTATCGTGAACGTCACGCCTCTTTCGTTTGATATCGGCTCGCCTCTGGCTGTAGGAAAGCTGGCGGAGAGGATAGAGAGGAAGGAAGAGGGGGGCGGGAGACTGGACTTCCAGGCTGTGGTGGAAAAGAAGAGCCAAAAAGTTGAGGAGGAGAAAAACGCCGAGGAAGCTCCACAGGAGACGGTGCAGCAATCAACCGTCAACTTACTGGACTCCGGTTTAGAGTTTTCTCTTGACCAGGAGACCGGATTAACTGTGATCAAGATGTACGATCGCGTGAGCGGAAAGATGATCCGTCAGTTGCCTCCGGAGGAGACCTTGGCGTTTTTACGGAGACTTGCCGAGGAAGAAGGAAGAGCAAAAGGCGTGCTGGTCTCGAAGAAGTTGTAGCCTCAGCAGCAGCCGGTCGGGAATGAGCGCTCAGCAGAACAGGACAAGAAAGAACGAGATACCCTCGCGCGAAGAGTCGGCGATAGGGTTTTTATTTTCCTGGTCATAGCTGAATGCGAGAACAAATCCCGCACTTGAGATTAAAAAGTTTGCCGCCTGGCCGATGTGTAAAGACGGAGAAACACTATGGCGAACATTCAGTTCGGCGGCCTTGCCACTGGGTTAGACACGAACGCGATTATCGATGGGCTCGTCAAGATCGAACGGCGTTCAATTGACCTTCTCCAAACGCAGGAAACTCGCTATCAGGCGCAGCAAGGGGTCATCTCCGCTCTCGCGGGAAGCCTTGCAGGGGTAAAAAGCGCCGCCCAAGCCCTTTCTCTCAGCATCGACTTCAATAAACGCACAGCAGCCAGCAGCGATGGGACGGTAGTGAAAGCCTCAGCTGACTCTTCCGCACTGACCGGCGCTTATACCGTTACAGTGACCTCACTTGCCAAAGCCAAAGTGCTGCAGTCTACCGCTCAGACAGGCACGACCTCCACCCTTGGACAGGGAACGTTGACGATCACAGTTGGTGGAGTCGTCAAAGATATTACCATTGATGGAACAAATAATACGCTCTCCGGCATGAAAGACGCCATCAATAACGCCGGGGCGGGAGTCGCTGCTTCCATCGTCAACACCGGCACGGCAGCTGCTCCCAGTTACAAACTCATCGTGCAGGGAAAGAACACAGGAACGGCAAATGACGTGACGGTGTCCTTTAATGTCACTGACGGCGGCGTCAATCCGTTTGCTGGCGGCGGCGACGTGGTCCAGGCTGCAACTGACGCGGTCTTTTCCGTGAACGGTCTTTCGCTGACGCGCAGTGCCAATACCATTTCTGATGCGATTCCTGGGGTCACGTTCTCCTTACTCAAGGAAGGCGGCGCTTCAGCATCGATCACCGTCAGTGAAGATACAAGCGCAATCGCAGACAAAATCAAGAAGTTGGTCGATGCTTACAATGCGGTAGAGAAGATTGTCGGCGACCAATTCAATCTGAATGCCGCCACTGGTCGACAGGGCGTTTTGGCCGGAGACTCGGTTGCCCGTGCAGCGATTTCCCGTGTGCGCACGGCGCTGACGAGCGCTTCAGGAGGAGACGGCAGTATTCGCTCTATTTCTGACATAGGCGTCAGCTTTCAGCGGGACGGCTCTATCAAGTTTGACGAAAGCAAATTGAATACAGCGCTCAGCAGCAATCCGCAAGGCGTACAAAATCTTTTTCTCAATGCGGAGAATGGCATTGGCAAGAAGCTGCCAGCCGCCGTTGATAGTTTGATTAATTCCGTCAGCGGCGCGTTGACAGCCCGTCAGAAAGGCATCGATGCGAGCATTGCGTCGCTTGAGAAAAAAATTGCTCGTGAAGAGCAACGCATCAGTGACTACCGAGACCGTCTGACGGCGCAGTTTACCGCTATGGAAAAACTGGTCAGTCAATTGAACCAGCAAGGGCAGTCCCTCTCGCAGAAATTGAATACAGTAAAATAGCGATACATAAAGGAGCACCTCTTCGATGTCCCACGGGCGCCATGTACAGGCTTACCGCGCCAATCAAGTGATGACTGCCGATCCTGGCGTCATTCTCCTGCTGCTCTATCAAGGGGCGATCGATTTCTTACGTCAGGCTAAGGATAGCCTGGAAAAGAAAAATATGGCGGCGAAAGGTCAAGCGATTAGCAAGGCCCTCGCTATTATTTCTGAACTCCTTGCGAGTTTAAATTTTGAGGTCGGTGGCGAGGTGGCGCGAAATTTGGAATCTCTCTATCTCTTTATGATCGATCACATCACGCAGGCAAACCTTCATAATGATCCCACACCACTGGACGAGACAATTACGCTCTTGTCTACCTTAAAAGAAGGATGGGACGAGGCCGTGGCGATGGAGCGTAAGCGGCTTGCACAAGAAGCAGTGAACAAGACGTCTATTGATCCTCAACCTGTCATCTCAAGATCCCATGCAACAACCCTTATTGCGCGTGCTTGAGCGTCTGGTTGCTAACACCCAACACTTCCTGGCCACACCGGGCGCGACGGTGGCTGACTGGCAAGCTTATATGGCCTGCCGGATGGAACTTGTTGGTGAATTGGAAAATCTTTCCATCCCGGCACGCGATCTCGCTGAGCCTGCCGTGAACGCCTTACGAAACGAAGCATTGCAACTCCATATTGTTGTTCTGGAAAAAGCGCAAGGCCTGCTGACACGCTTGGGCGCAGAAATTCACACCCTGGAGACGAGGCGCCATGCGCTCCGTGGATATGCCGCTGGTGGCGCCGCCTTGCAACGCTGAAGGCTGGGCTTCGCACGCTCAGCTCAGTCTACGGAATTGTCGGACAGTCAGACTGAGGACGGCACACGCTCCGGTCATTCATTCTTCATCGTTCATCCTACAGCGTTCCATCTCTACTCTCTGTCTGGCCCCGCTTCCTTATTGCTCCTGCATTATTCATCATTCTTATCCTGAGCCGCCCTTCTCCTGGGAGTTGTCAGCGTTTCGCTCTTCCCTCATAATTCTTCACTAAACGTTTGGGATTTTCCACCGGAAGGAAAGCTATGCCACGCTCACAACCATCAAAGGAAAGTGTGCTCGTGCTTGGCGGCGCGCGTTCGGGAAAGAGCGCTTATGCGCTCCAACGGGCGCAAGAGTGGGATGGACGGCTTGTCTATCTGGCAACCGCTGAAGCCAAAGACGATGACATGAAAAAGCGCATCGCCCGTCATCGTGCGCAACGGCGCAGCCGACGTTGGGCCACGATTGAAGAGCCTGTTGAGGTCGTGTGGCAACTCAAGGAGTTAGACGACAGCATCGGCGGAGTGGTGCTCGACTGTGTGACCCTATGGGTCTCCAATGCGTTGCTGAACAATCAGCGTGACGTGTTGGAAAATCAGATTGCTGAACTGGTTGAAGAAATCCCCCTGTTCCCTTTTCACTTTTTGGCTATCAGTAATGAAGTGGGGCTTGGTCTCGTTCCGGATACTCCCTTGGGCCGAGAGTATCGTGACCTCCTTGGGTCCATCAACCAACAGCTGGCGCAAGCCTGCAAAGAGGTGCTCTTCATGACGGCTGGGTTGCCACTGAAGATTAAAGGCTAACGCAAACAGTCGACAGGTCATTCAGTCGTACGGTCGAGCAGCCATTCGGTCGACCGGTCAATAAGCCGCCAGTCTCTTCGACCGAGAGACTGGCAGACTGAGAGACTGGCAGCCTGAGAGACTGGCAGCCTGAGAGACCGCCGGGTGAGAGGCTCATGAGATAAATGTGAGAAAATTACAGGATATTCTCAGACGGATTCGCCCTCTTGACTGTTCTCTTGCCGCTCGTGTGCAGACGCGGCTGGATAGTTTAACGAAACCACAAGGGAGTCTTGGGCGATTAGAAGAACTTGCGCTCCGCTGTGCGCTTATTACTGGTCAAGAACGTCCCCAAGTGCGACAGAAAGTACTGTTCGTGTGCTGCGCTGATCATGGAGTCTGCGACGAGGGAGTGAGCGCGTACCCGCGTGCGGTGACGGCTCAGATGGTGTACAACTTTTTGCGCGGCGGCGCGGCGATTACGGTCCTGGCTCGCCAACTCGATATCGCGGTGCGCGTCGTTGATTGCGGGGTTGATCATGACTTTGACCTGCGCCTTTCCGGTTTGATTCGGCGCAAGGTTGGGCGCGGAACGGCAAACTTTACGCAGGGTCCCGCCATGCCCACCGCCGCCGCTGTGCAGGCCATTGAAGTTGGCGTCAGTCTGGCAGAGGAGGCAGTGCAGCAAGGCGCGCAGCTTCTTGGTGTCGGTGAAATGGGGATTGGCAATACCACGGCGGCGACGGCGTTACTCTGTGCGCTTGGGAGTTTTGCTCCTGAAGAATTAACCGGTTTTGGCGCAGGCATAGACGAAGAGACACGGTTAAGAAAAGTAGACGTTGTGCGCCGCGCGCTGGCGCGCAATGTTCCTCGTCCTACGGACCCCCTTGGCTGTCTTGCCCGTGTCGGTGGATACGAGATCGCCGGGATGGTTGGTCTGTGCCTCGCCGGGGCGGCGCTGCGAGCGCCAGTGGTGATCGACGGCTTTATCGCCACGGCTGCCGCCTGGACCGCGTATGCGTTGTGTCCTGCGGCGAAAGACTACTTTATTTTTGCGCATCGTTCTGCTGAGTATGGACATGCGCGTGTGCTTGAAGCGCTGCGTGTCCGTCCGTTGCTTGACTTGGATATGCGTTTAGGCGAAGGCGCCGGCGCGGCGTTGGGGATGGGACTGGTCGAATCCGCCGTCCGTTTGCTGAATGAGATGGCGACATTCGCCGAGGCCGGCGTCTCGGGCAAGGAGAAACAGAGAAACGGGGAAACAGAGAAACGGGGAAACAGAGAAACGTAAGCATAAAGTCTTCTCCGATTCTCCCCTCGCCGATTCTCCGTTTCGTTTTTATTTATACCGATACGGAGGCAGAAAGCAGAACACTTGCATGACTACCGGCCACATACCGTGGACTGTGTCCGTTCGCGACCGCACCCTGATTGTTTCTCTTCCTGAAGAATACCGCGTGCTTAGCTGGGCGCCGCTGCAGGGTGGTTTTTCCATCGCGCGTTCTTTCTTGAATCACCAAGTACGCACGGATGAATATCCCTCTGAAGAGCCAGGGCCGTTCTTGTTGGCGCTTGCCCGACGGCTTGGCGTTGCCGAACCGACCGTCGGCCTCATGACCGGAGTAGTGATGGAGCGACTTGTGCGTCGTGTGATCCGACGGGATGCATTGCTGCTGGAGTGCTTTGCGACAGTTGGGGTAAGCAACGCGCTTGCCGTGGGCGATGCAGCCACGTACGAGGAGAAACCTGGAACAATCAATATTATTACGCTCGTGAACCAACCGCTGACGGACGCCGCACTCATTGAAGCGGTGGGGATTGTGACAGAAGCGAAAACACGAGCGCTTTTGGAAGCAAAGATCCGGAGCACGGTCTCCGATTCGCCCGCCACCGGAACCGGAACCGATTGTGTGGCAGTTGGCAGTCCCGGAGGAACTCCAGCGTTCCGCTACTGCGGCAAGCACACCGTCTTGGGTGAATTATTGGGACGCGTAACATACGGGGCTATTGTTGAAGGATTACGGCGGGCGCACAACACGTAATACGTAACACGGCTATGGGGCTTACGGTGGAAGCAGCCATCATCGTCATTCTCTCCTTCGTGGTTGACGCTCTGTGGGGTGATCCTGACTGGCGGTTTCATCCTGTCCGTCTCATAGGTCGAGCAATTGAGCGCGGAGAAACGTGGCTGCGACGGACGCCATCATGGCCTGGTCAAGAGTTTCTCCGTGGAGGCGCGCTTGCCGTTGCCGTGGTTCTTGGAACGTATGTGGCGGCGTGGCTTTTGTTTAGTATCGTCATGGGAGTCTCGTGGTGGTTGGGACAGATAGTGACGGTGTTCCTGGGGTCCCTCTGTCTGGCGCGCCGCAGTCTTAAGGAGCATGCACGGGCTGTGCTCGCGCCATTGCAAGCGGGTCAGCTTGAGCGTGCGCGCCTTATGTTAGCGCGCATGGTGAGTCGTGAGACGGCGGAGCTCTCGGCAGCTGAAGTAGTGCGGGGAACGATCGAGTCAGTGGCGGAAAATACGTCGGATGGCGTGATCGCTCCGCTGTTCTATCTGGCGCTTGGCGGGGTTCCACTCGCGCTGGCCTATAAAGCTGTTAACACCTTGGACTCAATGATCGGCTATCGCACCGAGCGATACGAATATTTTGGGAAAGTTGCCGCACGTTTAGACGACGTCGTCAATTTTCTTCCCGCGCGTATGACCGCCGTGGCCATAGTGGGAGCAGCGTGGGCTGGACGGCGCTTCGATTATCCTTTTGACGCCGAAGCGGCCTGGCGCATGATGTGGCGTGATGGATGGAAGCATGCGAGTCCCAACGCCGGATATCCGGAGGCTGCAATGGCCGGCGCTTTGGGGGTGCAACTTGGCGGCGTCAACCGCTACTTCGGGCAGGCCATAGAGAACCCTACTCTGGGGGACGTGCGTTTTCGCCTGACGCCTTCGTGCATTGCGTTCAGTCTGGTGTTGCTCGATTTCGCCGGCCTTTTTGCTCTGAGTGTGTTCTGTGTAGGAATGGTGCTGATTTGATAAAAAAGGCAACAGGCAACAGGCAACAGGCAACAGGCAAAAATCCGCCACTCCGCCAGAACCAAGCATTGAGCAACCAGAGACCATTTTCGCACGGCGGGAATGTCTACGCCTTCGCTCGCGCCTTGGACGTGGAGTTTGACGATGTGCTTGATTTCAGCGCTAGCATCAATCCCTTAGGCATGCCGCGGGGAGCGCGTCTCGCGTATCGTCAGGCGCTGCATCGGGTGATGCACTATCCAGAGCCGCATGCGGAATCATTGGTGCAGGCATTGGCAGCGTACCACGATGTTAATCCAGCCTGTTTGCTTGCCGGCAACGGCTCAACACAGCTAATCTATACTGTTGCTCGCGCGTTTCATCCACGGCGAGTTTTGCTTATTGCTCCACTCTTTAGCGAACACGCCGCGGCGTTTCGTGCGAGCGGCGCGCAGGTTGAGCACTTCATCCTGCGCCCGCCCACCTTTGCTTTGGCGCTTGAGAGCCTGGAGAGGAGGCTCCGCGCGACACCTTACGACGTGCTTGTATTGACCAATCCGAACAGTCCGACTGGAGCCCTGGTGTTGCACGAGCAGGTGAGTGAACTGGTGCGCCTGTGTCGACGGATGCGGACGCGTTTGCTTGTTGACGAGACATTTATCGATTGGGTGGAAGGAGAAACAGTCAAGAAGTTAGCGGCGCGGGACGCCAACGTCCTTGTGCTCCGTTCAATGACAAAATTTTTTGTCCTGCCTGGATTGCGTATCGGTTACGCCATCGCCCCGCCCCGGGTCGTACAACAACTACGCGAGCAAATTGAGCCATGGTCAATCAATGTCGCGGCGCAAGAAGTGGGCATTGCCTGCCTACAAGACCGGAAATTCATCGAACGCAGCCGCAAGTTTTTGCACAGTGAGCGAGCCTGGTTATATGCTCGGCTGCAAGCAATTCCCGGACTGCATGTATTCTCCTCACAGGCGAATTTCTTGCTCATGCAACTGCTGCGGCAGGACATAACGGCGAGCGAGCTTGCGTGCAGGTTAGCCCAAGACAAACTCTTGATTCGCGTGTGTGATAATTTTGTCGGGTTAGGGAAACAGTTTGTGCGCATCGCCGTGCGCAGGCGCGCCGAGAACCGTCGCCTTTTGGAGGTGTTGCATACTGTTGGCTCTTCCGGGATCAATACAATGAGCCGAACTGGCCCTGGAGGAAGGTCGGGTGGGACTTGCGCCTGAAGCTGATGTTGTGCGTTAATCTCGCCCATCACTGCTACCGCTCGCATAGGTTTTATTCCTTTCCAGGCGTTGCTTAATTGTAGCTTGAGAAGCAAAGGGAGGCGACAGTAGATTCCCCAACATTCCGAAGTTAGAGGGCGCGCTTGTGTGTTAGATTTGTAGGGTGCGCGGAACGTGCGCCCTACAACCTCATTTGTCCTTACATTACCGAAAACTTCGCCCGCCGGAGCAGCCTGCCTCGTCCCGCGGAGCCTAACACCTTGCCGTTTTCCACGATCACTTCGCCGCGCGAGAGCGTGTGTGTCGGCCAGCCGGTGACTTGAAAGCCTTCGTACACTTCGTAGTCCGAACGTGAGTGCATATCTCGGTGGCGAATAGTGACTTGTTTCTTCGGATCAAAGATCACAATATCCGCGTCCGAGCCCACTGCAATCGCGCCTTTCTGTGGATAGAGTCCGAACAGTTTCGCTGGATTGGTCGAAATCACCTCGACGAACCGGTTGAGCGACAACCGCCCTTTGCCGACGCCTTCCGAGTAGAGCATAGGCATGATAGTTTCCAAATTCGACATACCCGGCAACAACTCCTCGACGCGCTGTTTGGCCTTTTTCTGCGCCAGGTTCCAGCCACAATGGTCCGTCGCCACAGTCTGCAAATTGTCTGACCGCAGACCATTCCACATGGCGTCTATTTGTGAGGCTTCACGGAGCGGCGGCCAGCCAATGTAGCGCTCGCCTTCGGGTTCCTCAAACCGCTCGCGCGAGAGATGGAGATAAATTGGCCGGGTTTCGCCGTAGACAATCTGTCCGCGCGCCCGCGCTTCGCGAATCGGAGCCAATGCTTCCTCGCACGATAAATGCACGAGGTAAATCGGCGCTTCGGCGTAGCGCGCCATGGT
>DATLYA010000284.1:0-20645 GCA_035575235.1 Candidatus Methylomirabilota bacterium | reverse complement strand
GCTTGGCAGCTCGATCAATATTCCTATTACCCAGATTGACGGGGGACCGGCTCCGGCGCGTCAAGTCGTCCAGTTTTTCGGCATGCGGTACGTCATTCCCACGTTGGAGTATCGGCCAACCATTCTGGCCGTTAATGTTGGTGGGGCTATCGTCCCCATCTGCCTCTCTCTGTACCTCCTGTTGAACTCGGGTCTGATTGGTCGCGGGGTGCTGGGGATCGCTATTGTCTCTCTCATTGTGTATCGACTGGCCCGGCCCATTCCAGGAGTTGGCATTGCCGTTCCACTTTTCATTCCTCCTCTCGTTGCTGCTGCGGTAGGATTGCTCCTCGCGCCGGATCATGCGCCCGCGCTCGCATACATCTCCGGCTCCTTGGGCTGTCTCATCGGCGCAGACCTGCTCAATTTGCACAAGCTTGCAGGGCTAGGCGCGCCTATCGCTTCGATCGGGGGAGCAGGCACTTTTGATGGGATTTTCTTCACCGGCGTTATTGCCGTACTCCTGACCTAGACAATGTTGACTACCCATCCATCTTACTATTGAGGAGTGCTGCGGTGGTTGCGGCGCGAGCGCCACAAAACGCCTCACAGAACCCTCCGGACGAGATACGGGGCGAAGGCCCGCCGCAACACAGCGCCCGCATCCGCCTCAAGCGACTCCCCGTGCGCAACTAACACCTACGCAAATGGCCAGGCGAGCACACGCTCGAGAAACGCGGCTGCTTCGGTGTGGTCGCCGAGGAGCAAGAGCCGCGCGGTGCGACTCGGCCCAAACCCGACCGGCGCGCCATTCAGCCGCCAGAGGGCTCGCTCAAGGCGATGCTCGAACCGGAGCATATCAAACGCCAGATCAGGGAGAATCCGCGTTACACTTGGGCGATGGGAGAGGACCGCCTCGGACACGCTCGGGAAAGATTATTCGGAGAGGCGCTAAATCAGCGCACACGACATTCGTACACTTCGTCATGAGCGGTGAAATTTCTCCCTACCCCTGAAAGCGGCTTACCCCTCCGGCGCTTGCGGGCCGGAGGGGACAATGCTTACCTGGTGCAGGTCCTCTCAACCGGGCTCACTTACTGCGCCGGCCCTGCTCAGAGCCGTGGGGGGTAGTTTTCAAACTTGCCTCCACGTTCTAATTTTGGGACCATGCAGCTTCACTTTGAAAAGTATGGCAAAGGCCACCCTCTCATTATTCTGCACGGCTTGTTTGGGTCTCTCGAAAACTGGCGTACGTTGAGTAAAGTCTTCTCTCGCTCCTTCCAGGTGTTCGCCCTCGATCAACGCAATCACGGACACTCTCCCCACAGCGCCGAGTTCACGTATCCGGCGATGGCGGAAGATCTGCGCGAGTTCATGGAGGAACAAGAGCTGCCTTCAGCCCATCTTCTGGGACACTCGATGGGGGGAAAAACCGCCATGTTGTTCGCGCTCACGTATCCAGAGCTGGTGGATAAACTCATTGTTGTCGACATCGCGCCAAAGGCGTATGCGCGCGGGCATGATGACATTTTTGACGCCCTTTTCTCTCTGCATGTCGCTTCTATCAAAAGCCGACACGAAGCCGATACGGCGCTCGCAAAGAAGATCCCTGATCTCACCCTACGGCAGTTTCTTCTTAAGAATCTTGAGCGCGACGACGCCGGCGCGTTTCGCTGGCGTATCGGACTTGAGGAAATCTCCCAGGGCTATCCGGACATGATCAAAGCGTTGGACTGGAACCACCAGCAGTTCTCACAGCCCGCCCTCTTCATTAAAGGGGCTAACTCTGACTATATCAAAGAGAGCGATACGCCAATGATCAAGGCGATGTTTCCTCAGGCGCGGATCGTCGCCCTTCCGAATGCCGGGCACTGGGCGCACGCTGAAAAGCCGCAAGAGTTCGCGCGGATCGTGTTAGACTTCCTTATCGAGGAAGATTGAAAAATCATGAGGTTATCAGCACGCCTCTCTTAAGTAAGGGGGGACCCATTCATGGACTACATCGATGTACATGCCCATGGATTTCCTGAAGCCTATCTCCGGCGGCTTGCGACAACTTATCCCACGGAGGTGCAGGTTGAAGAAGCCTTGGGCGACACCCCGATGGTGACGCGCTGGTCCAGAGCGCCCTTACCCAGCTGGGATCTCGCGCATCGCCTGGAAGAGATGAACCGCGACAAAGTTGCAATGGAGATTTTGTCAGCGCCTCCGGTCTACTCCCACCTGGATACCCATACTGCCGGGTTCTGTCGGTTACTCAATGACTTTCAGGCTGAAGTCGTACGCACGGCTCCAGATCGTTTCCGCTCATTCATCCACCTGCCTGTACACGACGTCTCGGCCTCAACCCAAGAATTGAGCCGTTGGCGTGGCCGGACGGAGGTGGCCGGAGTACTCTTTGGGTCGAACATGGGCGGAGTATATCCTGGCGATGCCTCGCTGCTGCCCATCTGGGAAGCAATCCATGCGGCAGACTTACCCGTGTTCATCCATCCCCTTGCGCCGTGCGGTTATACTGCTCCGGTGATGCCGGTGATCTTGGCGTTCCCTGGGGACACGGCAACGGCGGCGGCATCGATCATTTACGCCGGGCTGTTCGAGCGCTTTCCCACACTCAAAGTGATCCTGGCGCATTATGGCGGAGGGCTCGCCTCCTTAGCGCGCCGCCTCGACATGGCTGTTGATATTGCGTTCTTTCCGCCAGGGCATGGCCAAAATCTGCCGCAGCCGCCAAGTCGCTATCTGGCGCGATTCTATGTGGACACCGCGCAGGGGTTTCACCGCCCGGCGTTCGACTGTGCGCGCGCGGTCTTCGGGCTCGAGCATGTAGTCTACGGATCGGATCACTTCTTTCATGGCAGCCGTTGGCGTGCGGAACTCAATGAATTTCTTGCCAGTCTACCTCTCGCACCGGCCGAACAGCACGCTCTCGCTCGAGGCAACGCAGAGCGGTTGTTTCCAGGATTACGGTAGCGCTGGACGGGGTAGGGGCGAAGCACTTGCCAACCTTGGCAACACAGGCCGGGAAACCCTCTCGTACATGCTTCGCCCCTACAGTGCGCCTGGCGGATGAACCTATGATCTGATACATCACCGAGTGCGCCGTTGGTGGACAGTCAAGGACGCACAGCACCACAACTCTGTTCAGAAAGGAGGGCCGCTGACAACCACTTCCTTCGGAGCGCGGTGGGATCAACCAGGATAAAGCAGAACCGATAGGGGAGTAAACCTGCAGCTTTGGAGACGAGGAGGAAGGGTATGGCTACATTCCTAAAGCCTTACGAGGCGCAAACGTATGCGCTCATGCGCATTGTCGCTGGTTTATTGTTTCTCTGGCACGGCTCACAGAAGCTTTTCGGGTTTCCGGTAGCGCCGCCTGAGGGCATGCCGCCATTTGTCATTTATGTTGGCGGCCCGATCGAACTGATCGGCGGCATTCTCATCATAGTCGGTCTTTTCACCCGCTGGGCGGCGTTCATTCGTAGCGGCGAGATGGCGGTAGCGTACTGGATGGTGCATGGCCCCAGGGCGCTGTTCCCTCTCGTTAACGGAGGAGAATTGGCTGCACTGTACTGCTTTGTCTTTCTCTTTATAGCAGCAAAGGGAGCGGGGCTTTGGAGCCTGGACGCAGCGCAGGGCCGCACCTGACCAGGGACGCTGCGGGGCCGCTAGAACGAGGCGGAAGGCTCGTTCATGACAATTGCTGGCTGGCAAAACTCAACAACTTCACTATTTCCTCTCTTCTCTTTATCTCCCTTGAACTGGTGGCGTTGGTGAGAGTAATGCATCAGCTTTCTCCTTGACCTGCTGCGCCAGGTCTCGACGGCCGGCAACCAGGTGTTTACGAATCGCCTGATCGAACGCCTTCTTTGCTTCGTCGCGCTGGCCTTGATGAAAATAGGCTACCCCCAAACCGGCATAAGCCTCGGCTTGGGCAGGATTGCCTTCCAATACTGCTGTGAAAGCGCGCACTGCCTGTGCGTACTGCTGTTGGGCGTTCAGCGCCTGTCCGAGGCGCAGTTGGGCTGTGAGATTCTTGGCGTCAGCGTTGACTGCTGCTTGATATTCCTGAACCGCCTCGGGCAGACGCCCACTCTCTTCATATGCCTGGCCCAACTCTACACGCGCGATGCTCGCCCCTGGATCGATCTTGACCGCCTCTTGCAAATCGCGCAACGCCTCAGCAAGTCGCTGTTGCCGCCGAGCCGTCGCCCCTCGATTCACGTAGAACGCCGTCGCCGCCTTGCGGGCTTCCGTGTGATTCGGGTTGAGTTGCAGAGCCACACGGAATTCCTGCACGGCGCCTTCGCTATTCCCTAGTTGGTTTGATAAGACTCCGATGCGATAGTGCGCTTCAGCCGCATTGGCGGGATCCTCTTCGATCGCACGCCGGTACTCGGCGATCGCCGGGCCATAGAGCGTGCGAGCCTCCAGGTCACGGCCTTTGGCCATGAAATCTTCGGCCAAGGCGCGATCTCTCCCCGTAAGAGAACCCGCGCACCAGAAAAGCAGGAACAGAAGGCGTACCATTTTCATGCTGCGTATTACGCCCGCTCCCGGATGGCGTGTCAAGGTGAGCGAAGCAGCTTGGACCATGAGTGGAACATCAGTCTCTCGGCGTAGGCCTCTGATCTCCGGATTGCACAGGGAATTGATTCCCTCTGCCCCCTGCGGTACTGTCTCTGGCAAACTCACCGCGTTCTACCTCCATGATCGCAGCACACGGCCTCACGAAACTCTACGGCGCCTTCCCCGCCATCACTGATGTAAGCTTTACAGTTAATCAAGGCGAAATCGTGGGGCTGCTCGGGCCGAACGGGGCAGGAAAATCCACCACGCTACGTATCCTCTCCTGCATCCTCGCCCCCACGAGGGGCACGGCTGAGGTGGCTGGACACGACATTGTCCGGGACTCATTTGCGGTGCGTCGCCACCTTGGCTATATGCCCGAGGTCATTGCGCTCTATCCCGAGATGAAGGTGCAGACGTACCTTGACTTCGTCGGCAAAATGAAGGGGGTGAGGAGTGGAGAGCGGCGCCGGCTAGTGAACCGAGTCATTGACGAACTCGATCTCGGAGGGGTGGCGCGACACTACATCAGCGCCTTGTCTAAGGGTTATCGTCAGCGCGTCGGTTTGGCCCAAGCCCTTCTCAACGATCCAGACGTGCTCATCCTCGATGAGCCCACCATCGGCCTGGACCCTGAACAGGCCGCGGAGTTTCGCCATCTGATTCGCGGGATGCATGGCCGACGCACCGTGATTCTTTCCACTCACATTCTGTCTGAAGTCCGCCTGACCTGTGACCGTGTCATGATTCTCAATCATGGCATGCTCCTGGCGCTCGATACCCCAGGTAATCTCATGCTTAAGCTCCGTGATGCCAGCGAAGTGGTGGTGCAAATCAAGGGTCCACCATATATGGTCGAGGCGGCGTTGCGTAGTCTGCCGGGCGTACGTGAGGTGCAAATCGACCACCTGGAGAATGGCGGGCCGACGTCCTATACGGTTAGAGCTGCTCGGCAGACTGACATCCGGCCCATTCTAGTTGAGACGGTCACGGCGCGAGGTTGGCGTTTGTTTGAACTCCGTTCACGAGAGATGGATCTGGAAGAAATTTTCCACCGCGTCGTCGCGCATGATGGAACGAGTGAAGGATTAGGGGGGAATTAAGAGTTGGCGGACTCCAATATTCTTCTTTTTCAATTCTTCGTTCGTCACTACTGAAAGCTAGATATGATCCTCCTCGCCGTCCTGGTCAAAGAACTTCGCGCCTACTTCGGCCTGTTCCTCGCCTATGCCGTGGTAGCAGTGGCGCTCTCGCTTGCCGGCTTCTTCTTCTACACCGATCTGAGTTTCTTTATGCTGTGGGGCGGAACGGATCTGGAAAAGGGATTATGGGAGTTTTTCTTCCACGACCTCCGCTTTGTCTTACTTTTGTTAGCGCCGGTCCTCACTGCCCGCTCATTTGCCGAAGAGAAGAAACTGGGCACGCTGGATCTGCTCTGGAGCTATCCGATTCCCGAAGGGAGCGTCTTGCTGGGGAAATTTTTGGCGGCGGCCACGCTTTTGCTCGTCGTCTTGTGCCTGACCCTGCTCTACCCGCTCAGCCTTTCCTGGTATCATCCACATGTCAACTGGCTACCGCTCCTGGCCGGGTACACCGGCTTAATGCTCCTCGGACTGGTCTTTATCAGTGTGGGGCTGTTGCTCTCCTCCCTCACTGACAGTCAGGCGGTCGCAGCGATGGGGACGCTGGGAATTCTTGTCTTGTTCTGGTCATTGACCTGGAATGAACAGGCAGTGAATGAAGTCCTGCTGCAGGCGCTGTTACACGTGTCACTGTTCGACCGCTTCTACAACTTCGCGCGCGGCGCGATCGATTCACAAGAGATCACCTTCTTTCTGATGTTCATCGTGTTCTTTCTTCTGCTCACCTGGCAAGCGTTGCGCTCGCGCCGCTGGCGCGGTAAAGGCGAATTTTCTTCGCTCGCCATGTTTCTCGCCACGCCCAGCCGCCGTCAGTGGATTATTGTTGGAGCAGTCGACGTCCTGGTGGCGGCAGGTTTGATCGGGTTACAGGCAACCTCTATCCGTCACAACGCGCGTTGGGACCTCTCACCGACCAAGGCGTTGTCTCTTTCGCCCCAAACACGGGACGTGCTGCGCACCCTTGACCGCGATGTCGAGCTCACTCTTTTTTTTGGCGGCAGCCCGGACACCTATCAGCACTATGAAGACTTGTTCAAACGTTATACGGCTGAGACTCCACATTTTCGCTACCGCATCCTGTCCCGCGACCGGAACCTGGGGCTGGCGCAGGAGTACGGCGCTACCCACTACGGGGCTACCGTGCTGGAGTATGATGGTCAACGGAAGCTGCTGTCTCTTCCGACGGAAGAGTCGATTACCCAGGCGCTGTTTCAATTCCAGCATGGAGAAAAGAAAAACGTCTACTTTGTCGGCGGCCACGGCGAGAACGACCCGCACAGCAGACAACCTCAGGAAGGTTATAGCGAAGCCGCCGCCGCGCTGGAGAACGAAAACTTTGTCGTGCGCGTGCTTCAGCTCGCCCGCGGCTCTGGCGTCCCTCCCGACGCTGCGCTCGTCGTAGTGGGCGGTCCGCGGACAGACTTACTTCCTGAAGAACTCGCCGCCCTTGACGAGTACGTGCAAAAAGGCGGTCGCCTGCTCTTGATGATCGATCCCATAGCCGCGCCAAACCTGACTGCCTTCCTTGCCAGGTACGGCATCGCCCTCGCCGAGGACTTAGTCTACGATCCCGAGAATCGTCTCTTTGGCGGCGACGCCTTGAGTCCGATTGTGTCTCTGTACAACACCGGCGTGCCGATTGTGCGAGACTTTCACGTCAATACCATCTTTTCTCTCGCCCGCTCCGTCGAACCAGCCGAACCACCGCCGAGTCCAACCATCACAGTGGCGCCCTTTTGCCGCACCGGACCGGGCTCGTGGGCGCGCTTCAGCCCCACGGCAACTGCTCCAGCCACGGCGCTGGACTTCGAGGGCACCAAAGCCCGACCGGGTCCGATCTCGGTGGCGGTAGCCGCAACGATCAATTTAGACAACAACCCTAACGGCAGGGCAGACCCCGAACGGTCAACTGAACTTTCCGAGCGGGTGGCCCGTATCGTAGTCTACGGCGATAGTGACTTCATCAGCAACGCGCGCCTGTCCTTGTTAGGGAATAAGGATCTCTTTCTCAACACCGTACAGTGGCTTGCCGGCGAGGAGCAACTCATCACGCAACGTCCCAAGGACGAGACGATCGCGCCGAAGCTCTCCAACGTCTATCTCACTGCTCAACAGAGCCGAGTCCTTTTCTGGTTGGCTGCTGTAATCGAACCCAGCCTGGTTTTGGTAGCCGGCGCTGTGGTAGCCGTGTATCGGAAACGGAGAGTCTAGCATTCGAGGAGGGCAACTTGCACCGGCTTTCTCTACTCCATCTCCTATTGCTGCCCGGAACCTTCTACCTCCTGTCTCCTTGCTTCATTACTAAGACGCACGCCCAAGGGCAGACGCTCCCGAGCCGAGAAGACATCCGGCACTGGGTCGCAACCAGCCTGGACACTGTCCCCAAATTTCAGGAGGGTGAAGTCCTCACCCAGACTGATCTCGACAAGCTGCGGCCTTTTCTCCCGCCCTGTTATGTTGAGGAGTTTAATTTTCCTGAGGTACAGTTTCATGTCTCGCCGTCCGGTAAATACCCCCCGCATCCGGACTATATGGCCGCCACCGAACAATACTCGAACCAGACTCGCCTTGCCGATGATGGCGCGCTCGAAGGCTACGTGGCCGGACGGCCCTTTGCTCAGGCGCTGATCAACCCCGACGATCCCCAGGCCGGACTTAAAGCCGCATGGAATTTCAACTATCGCTGGCAGTACTACGGTATGCACGTGCAGCGTTATCTGGGGGCGCTCATGGCCAAAGGCGGTCCTGCCTCTTCCCTCCCCGGCTTTCCCCCGGACCTGATCCAGGGCGGAGGCAAAGCTGTGCGCCATCTCGTCGCGCTCTATCAACGCGCCTATCATAGCCACCTCGCACAATTGCCACAGACGAATTACCTCCTGCCTGTCGATAACGCTGGGGAGTTTGAATACAAAGATTACGTCGAGTTTCTTGAGCCGTACGACGTTCGCGGGTCTCGCTTCCTGGTCTACCGCTACGACGACCCGCGGAAACAGGACGACGCCTGGGGTTTTCTTCCACAACTTCGCAAGGTCCGGCGGTTATCGGTCATCGAGCGTGATGATGCGATAGGCGGCACTGAGATGACTCTGGACGATTTTACCGGCTTTTCCGGGCGTGTGCTTGATCACCAGTGGAAGTTCCTCGGGTGGAAAGTCATCCTGCACGTCATGAATTCACGCCACGCTTACGCCCGCTTCTACGGACCCAACGGCTGGCTCCCCAATGATCGCTGGGAACTGCGGCTGTGCGCCGTGGTCGAGCAAACCCCGATTGGCAATCGCGCCTATGGCAGCAAGATCTATTTCTGGGATGCTCAGACTTACGAAACGCTGATGGCTCTTGTGTTTGATCAGCAAGACAAGCTGTGGAAAGTGATCGACCTGCTGCATGGGTGGTCTGAAGACCCTAGCCAACCCGAGTCCGACCGCGGCAAACAGGTGCCGCGCAACATCGGCTTTACCATCATCGACATGCAGAAAGAACAAGCCACTATCTTTTCAGCGTATGAGATTGTCTACCCACAAGTCACTGCTAGTGCAATACACGAACGCTACGATGTCAACAAACTCAGCGAGGGGAGGCGGTAAGCATTTGTTTCTGAGAGCGCCTGGAAAGAGAAAAATGTTTTATGCCCCAGGTAGTCGGAAGACGCCTCAGGGACTTTTTCTTGGCGCTCCCCTATCGTAGGGCGCCGCTACACGGCCCCAGGCTGTACAGGAGCGCCGTCAGTTTCCACCACCGCCCCATTCGCTCCCCGCGCCGCGCCGTTCTCATTCGTCTGCAACTGCTTTGCCCGCAACGCCAGGGTTGCAGTTTCATCAAGTTTCAGGGTCCGAGGATCAATGACAACCCCGTACACTTCGCGCGCTGTCTCGACTGAGATGTACTCATCAAGCACATCGTCCAGCACCTTGGCGACGTCACGCTCAAGCGGATTACCCCAACCGCCGCCGCCCGTACTCTCGAACAGGAGCCGTTCGCCAGGGGCGAAACGATACGCCGCCAGCAGACACTTCCGCCACTGGCCGTTTTCCGCCCACCCCCCGATTGTTTCTTTTGTTCCCGCGCGACCGATTTTGATTAGCCGCTGCGCCGGGCTGCGCATCCCACCGTTCACCCCCGGGCTGCCTTCGCGGGTGCGTGAGGTCTCCATGCTTAACTCTGCATCCCCGAGAAAACGGATCTGCAGACGCGCACCCAGGCCGCCACGGTGCTTGCCGGCCCCGGCCGAGTCGGAGCGCAGGTCAAACGCCTCATAGACAATAGGGAATAGCAACTCCGCTGTTTCGGCAGGCAGATTCATACAGTTGCCCAGGGGGTCCATCGTAACGCTCATGCCATCGGCGTAGGGTGTTCCGCCCCAACCGCCTGCGGGCAAGTCGGAAAACACGGACAGATATCCACTGTTGGGGTCCTTCACCGCGCAGACAAACCAGTTGCACTCAGCGAAGGTGGAAGCGGCAGCTCGCTGAGGAATCGCCTTTGCCAGGGCTTGCCAGATGGCGCTGGTGATCTTGGATGAGGTCAGCGTGGTGCAGCCAATAGTGGGCGAAGGCCATTTGGCGTTGAGCCAGCAATTGTCAGGCAGCACGACTTTGATCGGCGCGAACATCCCGCCGTTCGCCGGCGCATCCGGACTGAGGAAGAATTTGAGAGAGTAATAAACCGCGGAGTACGTGTTCGCCATCGGCGAGTTAATCGCCCCGGTCACCACCGGATCAGTGCCGGTGAAATCAACGGTGACGTCGTCGCCTGAGACGATGAGCTTCACCTTAATGCGGATCGGCTCGTCCGAGAATCCGTCTGTATCGGCATAGTCTTCACCTTCGTAAACACCATCAGGAATCTCGGCGATCGCCTTGCGGGTCATACGCTCGGTGTAGGCGATGACCTCTTTCATCGCCAACCGCACGGTCTCTTCCCCGTAGCGCTCTGCTGCGCGTTGCAATTCCGCCTCGGCGGCGCGTAGCGCCCCCAGGTGCGCTTGGATATCGCCCTCTACATACTGCGGGGTGCGGGTGTTGTTCGTAATGATGCGGCGGAAATCTTCGTTGATCGTATAATTTTCAAATAACTTGATAGGTGGAAGCCGCAGGCCTTCAGCGGCAATATGAGTGCCGAAGGCCTGCCCTCCGGCAGCGCCGCCGCCGACATCGGTCCAGTGACCACGGCTCACGGCAAACCCCAGGATCCGACCCCGGAAAAAGATCGGCATCGTAAAGGTGATGTCATTCAGATGGGTGCCGCCTTCGTACGGGTCGTTCAGCACGACGACATCGCCTTCTTTGAGATTCTCCAGACCGAAGCGCGTCCCAGCAGCGCGGGCGCTGAACTGCATCGCGGCGAGGTGCACCGGACAGTTGGCAGTCTGGCCGAGGAGCTGCAGATCAGCATCGTAGATGGCGTTAGAGAAATCGACCATATCGTAGAGGATAGGTGAGAAGGACGTCTTCTGCAGGATCTGGCTCATGCGGGCGCAGGTGTACTCGAACAGGCTGCGCAACACTTCAAAGGTCACCGGATCAAGTGAAGACGGCTGAACCGTGGGCATCGCTGACAGCGCCATGTTTCCTCCTCTTTTTGTTCTCATACTACCGTAATGACCAAATTATCCAACGCATCCACCACCGCGCTGGCGCCCGGCGGCAGCACCGCACAGGAGTGGGCGTATTCGACAATTGCCGGTCCGCGCAAGGTAAAGCCTTCGGTCAACCGCTGGCCATCATAGACTGGCGTGGCGAGCCACTGCCCGGAGAAGTAGGCTCGACGCTCTCCTTTGTGCGGGGCTCGACCAAAAGCGACGCCGGTTTGCACGATCGGCGGCTTCTCATTGCGCCCGATCACAGTGACCCCGAGACTCACGAACGCCGGCGCAAACTGCTCGGACGCCACACCATATTCACGCTCATGTTCACGGTGGAAATTTTGCACAATTTGTGACAACGAAGCGACGGTCAGAGAACCCAGGGGAACCGGCGTCTCAACCTCGTACGATTGGCCGATGTAACGCATCTGGGCGCCGCGCACGACGGACACGCGCGCCTGCGTGAGCGCTTCCTGCGCTAAGAGGGCGCGCCCTTGTGCTTCTAAACGTTCATAGAGCCGGTTTAGACGGGTCAAGTCGACACTTGCAAGCGGCGAGTAAAAGAAGGCTTCCAAATCATGGCGGATATCCATGGCCGTAGCGCCGAAAGCGGACGCCACACCAGCATAGGCTGGGACCACGACCTGAGGGACATTGAGCGAACGAGCGATAAAACACGCGTGCATCGGCCCGGCCCCGCCGAAGCTCACCAGAACGAAGTCACGGGGGTCGCGTCCGCGATCGATCAGCACCATCTTAATCGCCTGGGCCATGTTCTCGCAGGTAATCTGGATAATCCCTTCGGCCGCACGCAGGGTATCCAACCCCACCTGGCGCGCGACCTTCGCGACCGCCTCTTCGGCCGCGTCGCGATTGAGAGTGAATTTCCCGCCAAGCGTAGGCTCCAACCGCCCCAAGAGCAGGTTCGCATCGGTGACCGTCGCCTCCCGTCCCCCGCGACCGTAGCAGGCCGGCCCCGGGTCGGCGCCGGCGCTCTGCGGTCCCACACGCAGTGATCCGCCCTGATCCACCCAGGCGATTGAGCCGCCGCCAGCGCCGACGCTGCGGATATCGAGCATCGGCGTGATCACCGGCATCTCCCACTCGAGCTCGTACTCATGCGTAATGAGCCCGTGTCCATCCTCAACAATCGAGGCGTCAAAGCTGGTGCCGCCCATATCGGTGTGGATCGCCCGTGAGAATCCCGCGCGGGCGCTGAGATAGCTCGCATACGCGACGCCGCCGGCCGGTCCGGACTCGATTAACTCTTCGGGCCGTTGCTTGGCCAGCTCCACCCCCATCATGCCGCCATTGCTTTTGATGATAAATAACGGGCCGGTAAAACCGCGCTCGCGCAACATCCCCTCTAACCGGGCAAAATAGGCGCTCATCACCGGCAAGAGCACGGCGCGAATCGCCGTGGTGACGAACCGGCCCAGCTCACGGAATTTGGGTCGCGTGTCCGAGGAAAGGGCAATATACGTATGCGGGAGCCGCGCACGCAGGATTTCGCCCATGCGTTGCTCGTGCACCGGGTTCACATAGGCGTTGATAAACGCAACAGCAACGGCTTCGAGTTCCAATTCGGCGATCCGCTCCGCCACTGTTCGAGCCGCCTCTTCGTCAAGCGGAACAAGCACCTCGCCTCTCGCAGAAATACGCTCGGGAACCGTCAGTCGATAGCGTCGAGGGATGAGCGGCCGCGGTTTGGTCTGGTAGGGATCGTAGAGATGGCGGCGGCGTTGCCGACCGATTTCAATCGTATCGCGGAATCCCTCGGTGGAGATCATCGCCGCCGGAGGGTAGGAACGCTCGATCAACGCGTTCGTAGCGGTGGTCGAACCGTGGATCAGGGTGGCAATCTGCTGGACCGGCAGCCGCGCCTGCTCGATCACCTGCAAGACGCCCAGCGCGCGATCGTGTTTGGTGGTGAGCACCTTGGCGGTCACACTCTGTCCGGTCTCTTCCTCCCAGGCAAACAGGTCAGTAAAAGTGCCGCCTACGTCAATACCGACACGCCACATGCGGTTTCCTCTTTTGTCTTACGTTTTGCGGAACGGCGCGCCACAGGTTTTCCGATGAGGCTACTGGTTCTGTAAAATCTTGGCCAGTACTGGCATCAAATATTTCTTGAACGTTACCGGGTTCTCACACATGGGGAAATGGCCGATCTCCTCCATAATGATGCATTCGGCGCCTTTCACCTTCCTGGCGGTTTGTTCGGTCATCTCGGGCGTGCAGGCGAAGTCATACACGCCCGTCAGGAAATAGAGAGGCGTCTTGCCGGAAATCTTTCCCACCAACTCCCGGAAGTCATGGTCTACGCTGTAAAAATAGAGATCGCCCTTGAAAATGCCCGGGCCGCCCTGGGCATAGTACCACCAGGTCTCACGGCGGTATTCTTCTGGACTCTGCGGCGCCATCAGACCATACACTGAAGTGGCGCACACCTCGCCGCCGTGCATGTGCGGATGCCACAGCCAATCAAGCCACCACCCCGGAGAATAGTCGCACGCCTCGATCGCGATCAACGCACGCACCTCTTCGGCGCAGTTCAGAGCCAGGTGCAGACAGATATTGCCGCCCATGGAGCTGCCCATAATGACCGGCTTGTCAAGCCCGAGTTCGCGGCAGAACGCCATCACGAACTCTGAATAGAATTTGGCTGTGAGCTTGTATTCTTCCTTCCACCACCCTTTCGGGGGGATCGATTTCCCATGACGGGGTAAATCGAAGGCAATCACGCGGAAGTTACGATTGATGTCCGGATCACAGAGTTGATGACGCCACTCGCGCGAGTCCGTGCCGGCCGTATGCAGACAAACGAGCGGAATCCCCTGGCCAGCTTCCTCATAAAAAATGCGGTATTCTTCGCCCCCATAGGGCACGTAGAGATAATGACCAGTAATCGGTTCCACCTTGGCCATGATGCGTCCTCCTACTCTTTCACGTTACGCATGAGGTCGAGCGTCCAGGTAAACGCCCGCAGGTTCTGCCACATGACTTTCACATCGCCTTCAATCTTGAGCCGACCGTGCAGAGGATGAGCCATCGCCCAGATGTCGTTGTACATGGGCGGCGGAATGGGCTGAATGAATTTGCTCCAGCTCTCCACCGGACCGCGTAAGGCGAACTGATAGGTTGTCTCAGGCCCAATGTTCTGCGCCACTCGGGTGAGAGCTCCATTCACAAACGACACGACGTACGCAGCACTGCCAAACTCCAGCAAGACGTCAGCGGTGAAGTGCCGACCAATGACTTTGGTTACGCTGTCCTGATTGACCAGGTTCTGCCAGCGTTCCATCCAACGTGCATCGAACGCAGCCATTCTCATTCCTCCTGATGCTGAAACTTCTCTTTCATGGGGATTAGAGGCTGGGACTAGGGGTTAGGATTTGATTTGTTCTTGTTTTTGCTAACCCCTAATCCCTAATCCCTAGCCCCTCTTCTTCTTGCGGCGAAAATACGGCATCACCTCCTTGGCGAACAACTCCATGCTCTTTTGGATTTTCTTCGGCTCGACCCCAGGCAGCGGCATGGCCATCACTAAATGTGTGAAACGGGTGCGTTGTTGATAATCCTCGATCATCCGGATGGCGTCGTCCGGCGCACCAATGATCAGCGGTTCGCCAAAGAGCCTGGTGGTGTCGCTTGAGCGGAGCTTTCCGATCGGCGGAATATCGACGCCATAAGCCGTATCTCCCGGCAAATCATGGGCCTCGGTGAACCATTTCCCATAGCAGGTGAGCATATGATGCACGCCGGCTTCAGCGTCATCCCAAGCCTTCTCACGCTTTGCCGCCACGAACACGGCGCGGAACTGAGCGATCTGGTAGTCCTCCGGTCGTCTGCCGTATTCTTGGAGAGCGGCGTCGTACATCTGTTGCTGATCGACGCCGCCGGTGCCCATCAAATGATAGCCGGTGCGCGCCGCCCGAGCGGTGGACTTCGGACCGCGCGCCGCCAGCCAGATCGGAGGATGAGGCTTCTGTACGACGTTCGGAACAACGGTCACATTCACGTATTGATTAAACCGCCCTTCAAAGGACCAGTTCTTCTCGGTCCAGGCCTTGCGGATCACTTCAGCGCCTTCTTCGAGGCGCGCGCCCCGCTCTTTGCGAGGGACGTTAAAGCTGATGAACTCATCTACCCGGTAGCCCTGTCCCAAACCAAGATCAAGCCGACCATTGGAAATGATGTCTACCGTCGCCGCGTCCTCAGCCACGCGTAATGCGTTGTGCAACGGCAGCAGCAACACGAACGTGCCGATGCGAATCTTTTTGGTGCGGGCGGCAATCGCTGCAGCAATAGGCAGCAGGGAGGGAGAATAACCATCGTCGACGAAGTGATGTTCGGTTAGCCAGATCGTGTCATAGCCGAGATCTTCGGCCTTCACGATGAGATCTAAATGCTTCCGGTACAGTTCGGGGAATGGCGTTTGGACGTGGGACGAGTTACGGAAAGGAAACAGCAGACCAAAATTCACCATACTCTCTCCTTACAATCATGACGATCGTGGGTGCGGCCCGAAAAGCTGAGTGAAGAGGCGGGCATGACACAATCCTGACTTTTGCAGATACGCTCACTCTAGAGAGGGGCGAGGTGACCTCGCCTCTCCGACGGTCTTTACTTTTTCATTTTTCTCGCAAAAGCCGGTCGCTAATCATCACCAAAGCCTCGGCTGAAGAGTGGCGCACTTCTTCCCGTTCTTCAGCAAGCAGATCCACTAAAAGTGGAATCACCTCCGCACTGCCAATCTGCCCTAAGGTCCACAGGGCTTGAGATTTTACATAACGATCCGTCTCTCGGCCAATCGCTTCCGTCACCAGAGCCGCCATTTCGTAGTCGGTGTTCTCCCCCACAACTTTGAACGCGTTGGTTCGCACGAGCGGGTCTTGGGAATTCAGGGCTTTAATCACCAGTGGTTTTGCAGTGGCGTAGTCCATCCGCGACAAAGAGATGGCCGCGGCCAGACGGATGCGGAAGTCGATGTCATCAAGGGCTTCTTGCACAAGGGGCAGGCCGCTCGGATCTTTGAAGTGCACCAAAGACGCGGCTGCAGTGGTGCGCACCACCGTAGACGGATCGGTGTTGAGCGCCGTGCGCAAGAAGGGAGTCACGCTCGGATCGTCGAGAGTGCCCAGCAAACCGGCGACAGCATCTCGCACCTGTTCCCGCTGATCGGTCAGCCTGGCCTGGAGATACGCGAGGCCAGTCTTATCTCCAGCGGCAGCAAGCGCTCGCGCAATGGTGAGGGCGACCAGCGGCTCTTTTTCTTTCTTGAGAAACGCGCGTAAAGAAGGAAGAACCGTAGGAGTACGGAGCTCACCGAGCCCGCCAATACCCTGGGCTCGCAGCGAGGGATCAGGGCTTGCGATTGCATCCAGGTAGCACAGGAGGGCCGTCTTATCTCGCGTGCGCCGCAAGCCCGAGAGCGCCAACCGTCGGCCTTCCACGTCCGTGTCATAGAGCCGCCGCAGCACGGCTACGGCTCCCGGTGTCGCCAGTTCTCCCAACGCGTCGGCCGCAGTGCGTCGGAGCATAGGTTCTTTTGCATGCACCGCGTCGTCCAGGATCCACAACGCCGCCAGGTCGCCCCATCGGCCCAAGACTCCGGCTATCACATTACGCTCGTGCGGATCGCTCAGCCGTAATCCCAGGCGCAGTACTTGAACAGCAAGCTGGCGTAGGGCCACCAGACCAGAAGGCGTCGCCGGGTCGTAGTGCTCTCGGTATGTAGCAATCGCGCCTCTCACGTCGCCCTGCTCTGCCTGCAAGGCAACAGGAGTGACTTCTTCTGCGACCACAGGAGCTCCCCTCCACATAGCAGGGAGGACAGCCATCACTATTCCAGCTAGTACGGAGTTGTATCTGCTCATGCTCCCTCCTCAGCAGAGCGATAAGGCGCCAGCGCAAATATACCGAGAAAACGCAGAAAGAAGAATAGCTGCAAAACTTCCCTTTTGCTCTTCAAATCGTTCTCTTACTCTGCTCTCGTCCGCCCTTTCTACTCTGCCGGCGCGGCAGAGCGTGTGCGTGCCAGCATTTGCTCGGCCTTGTCGTACTTCCCTATTCTCTTGTACAACTCAGCGAGGTGCTGCAGCGTGTCTATTACTGCTGGGTCGCTCGGCGATACGGTGGTCTCCTGGATGTGGAGTGCCCTTTCTTCGAGAGAGACTGCTTCAGCAAGCTTCTCTTGCTCCACATAGAACATTCCCAGGGTCTTGAGACTCAAAGCCAGGTTAGGATGTTGCGACCCCAGCGAGGTCTCCATGACTGCAACTGCCTGTTCGTATAACGGCAAGATAGCGCCGTATTGTTTGGTCTGACGCAACAGCTCGACTAAACCACTCATCGTCGTCGCCAGGTTGTTCAGACTCACTGCCGTATCTCGCTGACCGGGCGCCAGGGTGCGGGTCTCAATCGCCAGGGCCTGCGCATAGCGTCGCCGTGATTCGTCTACCTCTCCAGCATCTTTGAGAAAGAGAGCAAACTGGTTAAGGCTTGTCGCCACAGTGGGATGCTCACGGCCGAGCGCGCCTTCCATAATAGAGACCGCCCGTTCAAAGAGGGGACGCGCCCCAGCATAGTCACCGCTCTGATGCAGCAGTGAAGCTAGATTATTGAGGCTCACCGCGACGTTCGGATGGGTAGGCCCATAGACGGACTCGGTGATATTGAGCGCACGCCCGTAGAGTGGACGAGTCCCGGCCAGGTCGCCACTCTCGCGCAGTACGAGCGCAAGATTATTGAGGCTAGCAGCTACGGCCGGATGGTTAGGCCCAAAGGCTTTTTCATTGATCGCCAGCGCGCGTTCATATATTTTTTTTGCTCCCGCATAATCTTTCACCTGATACTGGAGCGAAGCGAGGTTGTTGAGACTTGTGGCTATGATCGGATGCGAGGGGCCATAAGCGGCTTCGTAGATCGCCACTGCCCGCTCAAAAAGCGGACGGGCGGCGGTGAACTCGCCGGTCTGATACAGGGCTGATCCTAGATTGTTCAGACTATCGGCCACATCAGGGTGAGACGGCCCGAGCGCAGCCTCACGAATTTTTAGTGCCCGTTCCTGCAATGCTTGGGCCTTGCGATAGTCGCCGGTGTCCTTCGCCAACAACCCCAGAACGCTAAGACTAGAGGCGACCGCCGGGTGGTCCGGCCCGTAGGTTTTCTCATGGATCGCCAGCGCGTGTTCGAGCAAGGGACGCGCCGCCTCAGGGTTGCCGGCTTCTCGTTCCAGATCGGCAAGATTGGTGAGGCTCAGCGCCACCGCCGGATGCTCAGGACCAAGCGTGGCTTCGTGGATGGCAAGGGCGCGTTTGAGCAGCGGTCGGGCCTCGGCATACCTCCCTTCATCTTTGTCTAGCGCCGCCAGATTCCCCAGGCTGACCGCGACCGCGGGGTGCCCTGCCCCATAAGCATTCTCGGTGATTTTCAGTGCCCGCTCAAAAAGTGGACGGGCTGCGGCATACTCTTGTAGGTCTTGGAAAACGAGCGCCAGGTTGGTCAGGCTGCGGACGACGCCAGGGTGATCCGGGCCGAGCTGCTTCTCATCGATCTTGAGGGCCCGCTCCAAGAGTGGCCGGGCGTCTTCCGGGTGCTGGGCTTTCTGCAGCAAGAGGGCTAAGTTATTGAGGCTCTGTGCAACTAGGGGATGGTCTGGGCCGGCTATCTGCTCTGTCAGTGCGAGCAGTTCTCGGGCTCTGGGAATAGCATCCTGGTAACGGCCGGCTTCGTACAGGGTTTTGGCTTCAGTGGAGAGACGCTGGAGACGGGCAGTGGGGTCTTCTTGGTGACTATAGGCGGCCGATACCAGGCAGCCAAGGACCAGCAACACCACTATGCTCAGGCTGGGTCGCGTCCGTGCAATCGCTGCGCCGCAGGGCATATATCCATCCCCAAAGGCGGCGAACATCCTCAACGAGGAGGAGTCGCCGAGGGAGCGAAGACACGCTGAGACGGTTTCTGGTACGGCTCCGCCACGTCCAGTGAACCAGGGAGCGTATAGGCGCCGTTTTTAAACAAGGGGAGATGCGAATAGTAGGCGCGGTGGTAGAAGCAGCCCAGCCCCTCTCCTGGCTCAGCCGTTTCGGTGGCGCTGCCGACGAGGAGTGGGGGAGGCTCGATCGGCAAGGAAGGCGTTTCTACAGCGCGAACCTTCTGCCGGCTTTCCACACTCTCTTGTGGCCGGGCGACAGTACTCACCTGCTGAGAAGGACTCCGAGAGCCGAGATGAGGAGTCGGATGCTGATATTTTTCCAGCCAGTTATAAAAGGCCGGCACCTTCTCTTGCGAAGCCTGAGCATCTTCGGCCCAACTGGCTGTACACCAGCCGATAACCCCCACAGTGATGAGACATAGGAGGACAGCGATAACATGTTTCATGTTTCTCTACTCCTCTGTCACAGATTAGTACAGAAAATTCGCCTCTTACCTGACTTCCGGGGAAGGAGCAGCCTTCCCCAGAGAATCCGTCGGTTAACGGTGCAACTCGGTCAGGCGGTTAAGGTCGTAGAGTTTGGTGATGAAGTCCACCGAGAAGTCTGGCAGGCCACCACCGTACTCCCGCCACAGATTGCCACGGCCATTCTGAATATCCACGGTATCCACATTCCGCCAATGGATGGCGCTCCGCCCATGGTTCATATCGGTAAAGCGCTTCGCATCATCACTCCACGCATACCCCCATTGCCAGAGTTTCCACAGCTTGCCTTTACGGTCGAACGCGACCATCGTCCAACCCTCCCAGGTCTCTGGATCAATGGTCATGAACACACTCGCATACGGGTGACGCGGGTCTTTTGGGAATCGTTCCAGCACCATCATTCTGCGGATCTGCCACACATCGTCATTGAGCCAACCGTCCGGACCACCATAGCGCACGCCATCGTCGTCCCACTTGGTCTTGGCGTGGACTGCGAGCATGTCTTTATACCCATGGAACTTCCAGTTCCACTCCAGTGGCCGGCCAGAGAAGCTATAGAAGTCCTCTAGCGTATGCTCGGTCCCCATCAGTGAGTCCGACTTCACCTCCGCGGAAATCCGCCGCACCCGGCGCAAGCTCGGCACGTACGCCCAACCATCGTCAGTCCGCCGCGGATCATCATAGCGCGCAATGATAAACGCCGTGCCGCGCACGTCGAAGGGAGAGAAGAAACCAGTGAACTCTTTCCAGTAGACTTCGGAGGCGTCGGCCGCCCCTGGTAGCTGGTAGTTGTTATTGGCGAACATCGGCAGATGCGAATAATACGCGCGATGGTAGAAAGTGCCGAGGCTCCGTTCAAACCGGCCACCGCCTCCATAGATCTTTTCTGGCTCGTACTTCCAGTCTTCGGGTTTAATCGGATACTCAGTGCCCCGCCAGCTCTCCG
>DATLYA010000283.1:0-9012 GCA_035575235.1 Candidatus Methylomirabilota bacterium | reverse complement strand
AGATACGCGAGCGTGGCGTTCTCTTTTCAGCAATCGTTTCTCATCAGTATCGCTGTCACTTACCTTCTTGGTCAGGCATGCGCTGCGTGGGGGTGGTTCGTCTTTTCACGACTATGGATTTCATGCGGCGTTGTCATAGTGAGCCTAGCCTTTCTCCTTCTTCCTCGTAGTATGGCGGCGCTGTTCTCGTGCGCGCTGCTCACCTTTATCCTCGCAAACCTTGCCCTTCAACGCACGCTTGATCCGCAATTGCCGCCAGAGCACTTGCGCCATCTTTCTCTTCCTCAAGAAGTCACCGTTGAGGGTTGGTTGTTTCGCGAACCAGACCGGTTTCCTCACCGCGGACGGCTCTATCTTGAAGCCATCCGTGTCTGGCAGGATGGCGCTTTTCAACCGGCAAGCGGCAAAATCCTTCTCAATGTTCGTTCGCTGTCCGGCGCCTGGCAATATGGCGATGTTCTACGTCTTACTGTCCGGCTGCGGACGCCACGCAATTTTTACACACCAGGAAGTTTCGATTATGAAGGTTATCTTGCCAGGCAAGGTATTTATCTCACCGCTTTTCTGTGGGACGACACACATATTGAGCGCATAGGCTGGCGGGGGCATTGGCTACGCGGGCGTATCGAAGGGGCGCGGCGAACAATTGGCGCATTTTTCTCGGCCTATCTAGATGAGCAGACAGCGGCAGTCTTACGTGCACTCATTGTTGGTGAAGAAGGAAGCATTCCTAAAGATACGCGCACGGCCTTTTCTCGCGCCGGCGTTGCGCATGTCTTATCTATTTCTGGACTCCATATCAGTCTGGTCGCCGCCGCCTCATACGGAGCATGGTGGTGGTTGCTCGGCCGCAGTCGTTATTTGCTGTTGCGTTTTACCATGCCCAAACTGGCGGCGTTTTTTACCATTCCACTCGTGCTGCTGTATGCAGGCCTTGCTGGCGGCAGCGTTGCTACCTGGCGCTCCGTGGTCATGGTAGTGGTGTACCTCTTAGCGATCATTGTCGCTCGCCAGGAAGAGGTCTATCGAAGCTTGGCCTTGGCGGCGCTGCTGATCTCTTTGCTCTGGCCTGGAGCAATACTGGATATTTCATTTCAACTTTCTTTTATGTCCGTCCTGAGTCTTTTGCCTGGCATGACGCATTTCTCAGCCTGGTGGGAACGCAGACGGCGCGATACCCAATCTATCCGCCCACACTGGCGAGACCGCGCTTTACGCTGGACCGTCACGTATGTTGCTATTTCCATCTATGCGCTCCTTGGTACAGCGCCGTTGACTGCTTTCCATTTCAATCAGGTGTCTGTGCTCGGCATTGTGGCGAATCTTTTGGTGATTCCGTTGCTGGGGAGCGGAGCCGTCCTGCTTGGCCTGCTCGCTGCGGCATTGCTCTTTCTTCATACCGGAGTCGCGTCCCTCGTCCTGTTGTGCGCCGGCTGGGTCACAACCGCGGGCGTGTGGCTGACGCAAACGATTGGCTCGTGGTCTTTTGCCGCCATAGATGTCGTTACGCCAACCGTGATCGAACTGCTGCTGCTCTACGGCTGCATCGCCTGTATTTTGTTGACTCTTACGTTTCCCCAGGTTCGATTTGCAGCTTTTTCCCGACCGCTTTTTTGGGGATGCATTATGGGGCTTTTCGTCGATAGTCTGGCCTGGGCGCATCATCGCTACCTTCACCAAGACTTGCGGGTATCGTTTCTCGATGTTGGCCAAGGCGATGCGGCGGTTGTCGAATTCCCTGGATCTCAGGTCATGGTCATAGACGGGGGCGGTTTTGCCAGCGAAGAGTTCGATACTGGAGAGGCGATTCTCGCGCCTTTTTTATGGAGCCAAAAAATCGGGCGCGTCGACATTCTTGTCATGAGCCATCCGCAACTTGATCACTATGGCGGCCTCGCATTTGTAGCAGAGCACTTTGCGCCGCGGGAACTTTGGTTTAACGGAGAACGGGTGTCAGGAGAGCGTTTTACGCGATTGTGGGCGGCATTGGAGCAGAATCATGTCACGCTGCAGACACTGTGTCAGGAGACCCCGAGCCGTTTTTTTTCCAATGTACAGGTACAGATTCTCCATCCTCCTTGTCAGCCAATCGGTCTCGATACGAACAATGCTTCGCTTGTTCTGCGCTTGAGCCATGGCGCTATTGACTTTCTTTTCTCTGGTGACTTGGAAGCAAGCGGAGAACAACTTTTGCTCACTCATCCTGGGTCTCTTGCTAGTGAAATCTTGAAGGCGCCTCACCACGGCAGCCGTACGTCCAGTACTCCGGCGTTTATCGGCACGGTGTCTCCTCAGGTGGTGATTGCTTCGCTTGGCGCTTATAACCGTTTCGGGTTTCCCGCCAGGGAAGTTGTCCAGCGCTATGCGGCAGCCGGCAGCCGTTTTTTGCGCACGGATCTGCATGGCACAGTGTCCATCATCAGCAACGGACAGACATATTCTATTTCTATTGTGCCTACGCGCGTCATTCCGTTGCTTCCACAATAGAACTACCTCAATTCGGACAAATGTAAGAAAATCGTGCATCTGCCGATACTCTAAGCCGAAAGAAAAGTCCGCGAAAGAATAGTAACAACCATGCAGCAGGCACAGCAGGCCGCACCCCGGCAATCTCAACTGCATCCGCCAAGAAAAGTACGACTAGGAGAACTCCTTGTTCACGAAGGCATTCTGACGCCTGAACAGGTCATAGGCGCGCTGACGGTCCAGAAAAAACGTCGTCCTCAGAAGCCCTTTGGTGTTATTTGCCAAGAGTTAGGGCTACTGTCCACGGTCGAGCTAGCCAGGATTCTTCGTAAATACCGGCACAGGCTGTTACTTGGCGAGTTGCTCGTTCATGTCGGTCTCATTACCCAAGAACAACTTGATGAAGCGCTGAAAATTCAAAAGCGAACGCAACAAAAGTTGGGGTCCATTTTGCTCGACAAGGGTTGGCTTGACGAAGCGTCACTGATCAAAGCCCTCTTTGAACAGGCCGAAACCTCGCAACGGAAAATGGGGAAGTTTGACGGCTTGATTACGTCTCAACGTCTTACCCCAGAACAGCTTGTGGCTGCCAGAAAAGAAGCTCAACAAGAGGGGTGTCCCATTGAAACGATCCTGATGGAGAAATACCACATCCCCAAGCAGGAAATTGGCAAGTCTCTTTCTGCCTATTCGAGCTGTCCTTTTCTCGAGTACAATAAGGAAATTCTTATCGATCCCGAGCTTGTCAGAGGCATCAACCCCAATTACCTCAGGGTCAATTATTGGATTCCACTACGAGCGACGGCGGATACGGTGGAAGTGCTCATTGATGATCCGTTTATCTTCCACAAAACCCAAGACATCAAACGGCTCTTTCCCGGCAAGGAGATTCGCTATTGGATCGGTTTGCGCGAAGACATTCAGAAGTATGTTAACTCGGTGAGCGCTGGAGGGCGTCACGACGCCGTTTCTGCTTCAGACGATGAGGTGGATCCGATTGCGTCAATTCTCGATCAACTTGCAACTGAAGAACGCGATGAATTAACGGAAGAGACAGATAATAT
Organism: Candidatus Methylomirabilota bacterium; assembly: GCA_035575235.1. Taxonomy (GTDB): domain Bacteria; phylum Desulfobacterota; class Binatia; order Bin18; family Bin18; genus SYOC01. The sequence continues at coordinate 5,482 of DATLYA010000283.1, read as the reverse complement.
CATCGACGAGAATGATAGCGCAATCGTTCGCCTCGTGAACCAGATCATTATGGAAGCAGTCAAAATGGGGGCCTCGGATATCCATATCGAACCGAATGGAGATAAGCGAGACACAGTAGTCAGGTTCAGAATCGATGGACATTGTCACGAATATTTGAAAGTGCAGCCGAGCCACCGACGCGCCTTGGTTTCTCGCTTAAAGGTCATGGCGCATTTGGACATCGCCGAAAAGCGTAAACCGCAGGATGGCAAGATCACCTTCCGCATGCCGGACAAAGAGATTGAACTGCGGGTGGCCACGATTCCGAGCGCCGGCCCTGGCAACGAGGACGCCGTCCTACGTATCCTCGCCGCAAGTGAACCTATCTCGCTCGACAAAATGAGGATGACAGAGCGCAACTTTCGCGAGTTTACTTCGATCCTACAAAAGCCTTATGGCATGATCCTGTGCGTTGGACCCACCGGCTCCGGAAAAACAACCACCTTGCACTCTGCGCTTGGTTATATCAACACTCCGAGCCGAAAAATCTGGACGGCGGAAGATCCAGTGGAAATTACTCAAGTTGGATTACGGCAAGTACAAGTACAACCAAAGATTGGTTTTACCTTCGCAGCGGCCTTGCGTTCGTTTCTTCGCGCCGACCCGGACGTCATCATGGTTGGTGAAATTCGCGACCACGAAACAGCAGAGATCGCTATCAATGCCTCGCTCACTGGACATTTGGTGCTGAGCACCCTCCACACAAACAGTGCGGTTGAAACAGTGACACGACTTCTGGATATGGGGATGGATCCCTTTAATTTTGCCGATGCACTATTGGGCATAGTTGCCCAACGGCTCGCCAGAACAATTTGTTCTCAGTGCAAAGAGATGTACCACCCAGCCAAACAGGAATACGACGCGTTAGCGCACGGCTATGGGGAAAAAGCGTTCGCGCTCTTACAGGTTCCGTACAATGACAAATTTATGCTTGCTCGCGGCAAAGGCTGCGAGGCCTGCCGTCAGAGCGGCTATAAAGGTCGCGTTGCCTTGCATGAATTGCTGATTGGCACGAGTGAATTCAAAGCCTTGCTATACGCCCGCGCACCAGTGATGGAACTCCACAAGCTAGCCGTCTCTCAAGGCATGACATCGCTGCTGCAAGACGGTGTTCTCAAATGTCTACAAGGGTTAACAGATTACAACCAAGTAAGAGCGGTAGCAATGCAGTGAAAAATCGTACGTCCACAAAAGTGATCAGAAACCCCTCTCTGGCTCACTCTCTGTAGGGCGTCGATTTCTTTGCCTACCCGTCAAGCTCATATACTCACCATCTCCATCCTAAGGTAGCTATACAACTCACTACTCACTGTTCTGCTCGCTGATTGGGGCAGAAATCAGGGTAGAGAATAATGTAGTCATTACGCAATACTCCTCTTGGATTCACTCCATCAAGTGTTGTAGAGACACTCTTAAAGTTCTCCTCCCACAGCCACAACCTTCTCTTTTTCCATGTGTTTGTCCTCTCAGCGATTCAGGACACTGATCTGAAAGGAGGCAACTTGGTGTATGTGGCATCCTGCTCTGCGGCGGTTTATCGCTGGGGGCGCTCTTGGGATTCTTCTAGGGGCTCCTCTGGCTTACGCATACGAGGATTATCCGTCTGACTCCTACGACTATGATCGGGGCTATGATCGCAACCATTCTGGGCAAGATAGATATTCGCGTCAACCATACGATTCGTCTGAGAGGCGGGAAGCGCCGCCTCCTGCATATCCCCCTTCACACCCTCACCCTCAATCTGGATACGGCGTTCCCTTCGGCATGAGTAAATCAACCGCTGGCGCGATTGCTGGTGCTCTCCTTGGCGCAGGGAGTGGAGCGATCATTGGCAGCCATAAAGGCAAAGCTGGTCCAGGCGCTCTTATCGGCGCTGGCGTCGGTGCTGTAGGCGGATACCTGACCGGTCGCCAGATTGAAGCTCAAGATCAAGCGTTAGATGAACAGGATCGTCTCATTGAGCAACAACGAAAAGAGCTAGCCAGAAATCGTGAGATTCTTGAAGAATTGAGACGCCAGAAACTCGATGCGCGGGAAACAGATCGCGGCGTTGTCGTCAACTTGCCAGATGTGTTGTTCGACTTTAATAGCGCGCGTCTCACTGCCGAAGCACGCAACAAGGTATCCCATATTGCCTCAGTGCTCAAAGATCGTGCAGGGAATCGGCGCGTAGCAATCGAAGGACATACCGATTCCATCGGCAGCGAGTCGTATAACCAATTGCTCTCTGAGAAGCGCGCGCAGTCTGTTGCTCAAGAACTTGTTCATGACGGCATCCGTGAGGCGCGGCTTGCAACCCGTGGATTTGGCGAGAAATATCCGGTCGCACCCAACACGTTTGAGAATGGCGCCGACAACCCAGGCGGACGAGCAAAAAATCGTCGAGTCGAAGTGGTCATCGAAAACCAGTAGAACTTTTTCCTTGTTACCGCGTTCATGTCAAGTGTCGGGATCACCAGGAAGAATAAGGGGGAACCAATTAATGAAACGGTTCATCAGTATGATAAGCTTAGCAGCTCTATTAAGCGGCTGTGCTGCGCCACTGAGTATGCGGGAAAAAGGCGCTTTGACCGGTGGCGCTCTTGGAGCTGGCGCGGGCGCGATTATTGGCAGCCAAATGAGACATCCAGGTAAAGGCGCGTTAATCGGAGGCGCTTTAGGCGCTCTTGGCGGCGGATTGGTTGGCGACCAAATGGAAGGACAAAACCAGCGGCAAACTGCGCAAGATTACGAAATTGAACAAAACCGTCGCGAGCTTGAGCGGCAGCGCCGGGAAATCGATGATCTACGTCGCGACCGTCCTGGTTCGTATGGTCGCGATCAATACTACGACCGCGGTTACGATCGGTACGAGGAGCGACGCTACGACCGAGACTATGATCGCTATCGGGACAACACGTATTAATAAGCCGCGATCGCGATCGACAAACCTTTTATTCAACGGATGGCCTGGCCGTCTGGTTTTTAAGAGAACAGCCCTTTAGGGCTGTTTCTCTTTTCTTCCAGCTTTCCCTTTCCTTTTTATCCTCTATTTCGCTCCTACGCTTTATTCCTTTTGTTGTGGTCGGTATCATAGAGCGCTATGGCACATACTTTAGCTCTTCCTCAGCCATCTGAATCCGGGAAGGCGCTCCACGCAATCCTGCGTGATCGCATTTTGCTGTTTGACGGCGCCATGGGAACCTCCATTCAGGCTCGGCAACTTAACGCCGCTGCCTTTGGCGGCCCTGAATATGAAGGGTGCAACGAACATCTTGCCCTTACCGCTCCACAGGAGATTGTAAACATTCACGAAGGTTTTCTCCAAGCCGGGAGCGATGTAATTGAGACGAACACCTTTGGTGGTACGCGTATCGTACTGGCAGAGTACGGCCTGCAAGATAAGACCATCACAATCAACCGCGCCGCCGCTCAACTCGCGAGAGAGGTTGCTACGCGGTACAGCACGCCAATGAAACCCCGCTTTGTTGCGGGCTCTATGGGGCCGACCACGAAAACTATTTCTGTCACTGGTGGTGTGGACTTCGATCAGATGCGCGAGGCTTATAGCGAGCAGGCAGAAGGATTGCTCCTCGGCGGTGTAGATCTGCTCATTGTGGAAACTGCGCAGGACACCTTAAATCTCAAAGCCGGCCTGATTGGCATCGAAGAGGCGATGTGGAAGGTTGGCTTCAGTGTTCCTGTGATTGTCTCCGGAACGATTGAAACAATGGGCACGATGCTCGCAGGGCAAGGGGTCGAAGCTCTCTACGTATCGCTTGCGCATAAAGAGTTGTTCGCCATCGGGTTGAACTGCGCCACCGGGCCGGATTTCATGACTGACCATATTCGCACGCTGGCGCAGCTCTCCCGGTTCCCTGTGCTGTGCATGCCGAACGCCGGCTTACCTGATGAGGAGGGGCGATATAACGAAACGCCGGAGCTGATTGCGTCCAAATTGGAACGCTTTGTCGACCAGGGCTGGGTGAATATGCTCGGCGGTTGCTGTGGCACCACACCGGCTCATGTGAGTCTTTTGTCGCAGATGCTTGCCGGTAAGAGACCACGCATCATTCAGGCCTCGCGTCGCAGCGTTGTCTCTGGTTTGGAACCGTTAGTAATTGAGGAGGACAAACGTCCGGTATTGGTCGGTGAACGCACTAATGTCATTGGCTCTCGTAAGTTCAAAGAATTAATCATTGCCGGCGCTTTTGAAGAGGGCGCGGAGATTGGCCGCCGTCAAGTGCGTGGCGGTGCACAAGTAGTGGATGTCTGTCTGGCTGATCCCGACCGAGATGAATTGACTGACATGATCAAGTTTCTCGACGTTCTCGTGCGCAAGGTCAAAGTGCCGCTCATGATTGACTCTACCGATGCCCGGGTGATCGAAGCAGCGCTAAAACGCTCCCAAGGCAAAGCCATCATCAATTCCATTAACCTTGAGGATGGTGAAGAACGCTTTGAGAAAGTCGTGCCCCTGATTAAGCGGTACGGGGCCGCTGTGGTTGTCGGTTGTATTGATGAAGATCCTGTGCAAGGTATGGCGGTGACGCGTCAGCGGAAGCTTGAGGTGGCCCGGCGCAGTTATGAGCTTCTGACCAAAAAATATGGTCTGGCTCCGGAAGATCTTATTTTTGATCCTTTGGTCTTTCCTCTAGGCACTGGTGATCAAAACTACATTGGCGCTGGGGAGGAGACGATTGAAGGCGTCCGTCTCATCAAACAAACATTCCCTGAGTGTAAAACAATCCTTGGTATCAGCAATGTGTCATTTGGTCTGCCGCCAGCGGGACGCGAGGTGCTGAACTCGGTCTTCTTGTATCACTGTGTGAAAGCCGGGCTGGATATGGCGATCGTCAACAGTGAGAAGCTAGAGCGGTACGCCTCGATCCCGGAAGAAGAACGTCGCCTGTGCGAGGATCTTATCTACTGGCGCGGCGATGATCCGGTTGCAGCATTTGCGGCGCATTTCCGTCAGAAAGGAAAAACAGCAAAATACGATGCCCGCAAAGAGCTACCCCTTGATGAGCGTTTAGCACGATACATCATTGAGGGTTCGAAAGATGGACTCGCTGACGATCTCAATGAAGCCCTACAGACTCGTAAACCTCTTGACATTATAAATGGCCCGCTTATGGCGGGCATGGATGAAGTTGGCCGGTTGTTTAATAACAATGAATTGATCGTCGCTGAAGTATTACAGAGCGCAGAAGCCATGAAAGCCGCCGTCGCGCATCTAGAGCCGTTCATGGAGAAAGGATCGGACGCGCTGAAAGGCGCGGTCATGTTGGCGACGGTTAAAGGTGATGTCCATGACATCGGTAAAAATCTGGTCGAAATTATTCTGAGCAACAACGGCTATCGGGTAGTGAATCTTGGCATTAAGGTGCCGCCTGAAACATTGATTCAAGCCTATCGTGAACACACGCCTGATATCATTGGACTCTCCGGACTGCTGGTAAA
>DATLYA010000282.1:0-13305 GCA_035575235.1 Candidatus Methylomirabilota bacterium | reverse complement strand
CTGCGGCGTGCCGTTGGGGCGAACAGTGGCGAGTCGTGCAATAATCGGGCGCGCCAGAAACTTCGTCACTTCTTCCTTTGACATGGACGGCGGCGCTGGTCTGGCTTGCGTTTGTTGCTGTTCTGCCCACGCCGCTGCCTGTCCCATGGTGAGCAGCCAGAGCGCAAGACCAGCCGCTGCCGTCAGGAATCGATAGTGGCTTTTCATAGTAGTCCCTCCTTACTGATTGATGAGTTGACAGCCTCGCGGCAAGAATGCCAGACTTAAGCAGCTGAGGGAATCAGCATGTCTTTTTTACCATCCGACAGGCGCCAGGAAGAGAGAGAGACAAAGACCCCTCCTCTCCTTTGCTCCGTCTCTTTCTCAACTCTCTGCCTGGATGAGAGAAAAGCGCTGTGTGAAAAACCATAACCAGTTCTCTAGAGCACACCGAGGGATTTATGGACACAATCATCATTAAAGCCTGCTTAAACGGCGGTCGGGGGCGTGAACAGAATCCCAACGTGCCGTGGACGCCGGAAGAGGTTGCGGCGGAGGCGAAACGTTGTGCGGACGCTGGCGCGTCAATCGTGCATATCCATGCGCGGACAGCGAATGGCGGAACGAGTTATGATCCCGCTTGGTATGCGGAAGCCGACCGGCTCATCCGCGCCCAGACGAATCTCATTGTGAACCACACGACCGCGCGCCTCCCTGACGCCTCTATCGATCAGGTATTGCGCTATTTGCGCGAAACGCCCGAGCCGGTGGACATGGTGTCGCTCAACGCAGGCACTATTGTACTCAATGCACCATTAGTAAATGGCGTGCGCCGGACATTGGCGATTCCCAACTCTTATGACGACATCCGGCAGATCATTCTGGCGTGCCGTGAACGCGGCATCACGCCTGAACCAGCCGTGCTTGATACTGGTTTTCTCAGCACCGTTGCGACGCTGGTGCAGGATGGCCTCCTCCCCTTCCCTCGTTATTTGCTTCTCGAGTTCTCTGGCCGCTTTGGCGATGGGTTGCAGATCATGCCAGGCGCGCCGCGCAGTTATTTCTATATGGCGGAGTGTGTGAAAGAGCTCTTCCCCGGCGCGATCTGGGCCGCGCATGGCATCGAGGACAGTGTGTTTACGATCGCAAGCCTGGCCATCGCCACTGGCGCGCACGTCCGCATAGGGTTTGAGGATCGGGCGACATTAGTCGATGGCTCGCTGGCGCGGAGCAGCGCCGATTTTGTCTCATGGGCGGTGTTTGTTGCGCGCGCGCATGGACGGGAGCCCGCGACGCCGCAGGAAGCACGGCGGATGATTGGACTTCCACAAAAATAGCGGTCGTTTATAGGCGCCTAATGAACTTCGCCGGGCAAAATCGGTCAGGCGATTGCCGATCACGCCCTGGCAGGACAGGCTTCCAGCCTGTCTCCAGCACGGACTGGAAGCCCGCGCCACCAGAGCCTCAATGACCGAACTTGGCTGGCAAAATTCATTAGAGTGATTCACCTTTAGGTGGACGGCTGTGGAGTGCACCGGCAAGCCTGCGCTTTGTTTGAGCGCGACATGTTACGCCCTCTAAAACGACGCTGTGGCGCCGCACTCCAAAAATCTGCCGTACATAGCGTAATCAACTCACGAATGTTTCGCTGCAGCCAGACGACGCAGGTTTTCCGCCGATGGACGTCTCAGAGCCATAGTGCACCTTCTGTTCGTTACAGTCGTTCGTCAAACTGTAAAATGATGCCGTCCGGATCTTGGAACAGGCAGGTAAGAATTTTCTTTCCCGGCGGCTCACCATATGCGACAGAATCGCCTTCGATCGGAGGAACGAGAATCGGCGCGCCGGCAGCCTGCAGTTTTGCAAATTTCACTCGCAGGTCTTTTACCCAAAAAGCGAAATGATGAATTCCGACCTGATCCAGTTTGATCGGCTCACCCGAAGGCGGGCCAAGCGGGGCGGACAGCACGATGAAGCTTGCTTCCGGTCCGTCTTCCCAACGCAGATAGACTGCTCGCCGCTTCCCTTTTGTCGGATCGCGGAACAGAGTTGGCAGACTCCCGACATTTTCTTCGGTATCAAGCGTTACCCGTAATCCGAGCACATCACGATAAAAGGGCAACGACCTCTCCATATTCCTCACGCCGATAGCAACATGTGAAATCCCGCGCATCAGTAGTCCTCCTTTTGCTTGTATTTCTCAGTGCTCAACACTCATCACTCGGTGCTCGGTGCTTCTGTATCATTTCCCCTGGCGCATCATGGCGGCGACGGTGAAAAACTGCACAGGCAACTCGCGATTGTAAATGCTTCTGCTAGGAACCCACACGGTCGCTCGCCCAACTTTGTAATCGACCCAACTGTTTCCGGCGTACATGGGGACGCGTAACCCTTGGTTGATGGAGTGATACCGGGGATCGGCGAAGGAGAAAAAGAACGTGCGCCAGTGTTGTCCCTCCTTATCAAAAATAATCGACAACAGAGGGGACCCATGTTGGCGATCAACATAGAGACGCCGCCGACCATAAGGATGGTTGGCGATACGCGGCACGAGGTCTACGACATGTGCCCAGCGGAGTTCCCACGGATCGCTGGGATAGCAGCCGCACTTGCCGCCCAGGCGGGCAACCTCTCCTTTCACGACTCCGGGAGCAAGGATGATCTTGTTCCCTAAATATTGCCAATCGTATGCATACACATGCCCCTCAAAACCCGAGAATTCCTCACTGAGGAACGTGAGCCCTTGGAAGGCGTCGTAGGGGTTATAGACGATTTTGCGCGTGCGCCGCGTTTTCGGATCGTAGATCCAGCGATCATCGCTAATAGTGTCTTGGTTATAGCGAATCCCCATGGATTGCGCGCCCTCGGAGTCGGTGGGACGCAAGGTAATAGAGTAATCTTTGTAAAGAGCGCCTTCTTCCGTCCACGTAGAGATGTTACGTTCGGGGTTCGGGCGGTGCATGCCGTACATGCGCATGTAGAGCGACGTCGTCGAGCGCTCTACGCTGCCGGAACTGTTCAACAAAGACGTTGTTCCCCAACTCTGTGAACTGTCCGCGCGGTCGCGGTAGCGCAGATTCCAACCCAGTTTCACACCGGCCTGCGGATCAGTCACGTCGATGAAGGGAAACGGCAGGCCGGCGACATAGTTGCGAAGCGCGCCATCCGGTCCGAGCGTTGCCGACTGAGAGTATGCGAGGGTAGCGTTAATGTATTCCTCGCGTACGGGCACATCGGTGGTTTCTTGGATGGTGAGCTCTAGGTCTCCGGCTGCAACGACCTTGAGCACCTCGGGAGGCAGCACGGCAGCCGCCGCCTGGGCGTTGCTCGCGTTGATCATCATCCCTGGTGTAATGCCGTCAACCTTGGGACTACCCTGACGGTACGGGTAAAATTCCGCCAGGATTTTTTCTTTCACCGCGCTCTCCTGCGCCTGGGCCGCTTGAATACCTATGGTGCAAACCGCTAGAAACAGCACGAGGCTCGATAGACCGCCTTGTCGTTCACATTTCATAGAATGCGTCCCTCCTTGACATGCGGCGTGTTCTTGCCTTTTCCCCAAGGCATACAAGACTTATCGCATTCAAGCTCTATGGGCGTCAAGGCAAGGTCGTCGGGCAAGAGAGAAAAGGAGGCTGGTTATGCCATTACCGTTGGCGGACATTCGGGTCATCGATCTAACGCGCGCACGCTCGGGGCCAACGTGTGTGCGCCAACTCGCCGACATGGGCGCGCAGGTCATCAAGGTCGAGCAACCGGATGATGAGGAGGGCGTCAGCCGCCATAACTCCGATTTTCAGAATTTACACCGCAATAAGCGTAGTCTTGTGCTGAACCTCAAAGACCCGCGCGGCCTCGCGATCCTCAAGCACTTGGCGGCCAAAGCGGATGTCGTGGTGGAGAATTACCGACCCGACGTCAAGAAACGTCTTGGCATTGACTACCGCGATTTACGTCCGCTGAACCCGCGCCTGATCTACGCCAGCATCTCCGGCTTTGGTCAGACAGGTCCGTACAAAGACCGTCCCGGCTACGATCAGATTGCTCAAGGCATGGGTGGACTCATGAGCATTACCGGTCCTCCGGGAGGCGGTCCATGGCGTGTCGGCATTCCTGTTGCCGATCTCACGGCTGGACTTCTTGCCGCACAAGGAATTCTCGTGGCGCTCTACGAACGAGAGCGCTCAGGCGAAGGCCAGTGGGTGCATACGTCGTTGCTGGAAGCGATGGTGTCGATGCTCGACTTTCAAGCGACCCGCTGGCTCATCGATAAAGAAGTGCCGCCGCAAGCCGGGAACGACCATCCCACGGGCATTCCCACAGGCGCATTCAAAACCAAAGACGGCTACGTCAATATTGCCGCCAGCGGCCAGCACATGTGGCGGCGCTTATGTGAGGCGCTCAATGCGATGGAATTGTTCGACGATCCCCGCTTTGCTTCACCGGGACGGCGCTCCAGGAATCGTCACGAATTGAACACGCTCCTCGAAGAGAAACTGCAAGCGAAGACCGCCGCCGAATGGGTCGAGATCCTCAATGCAGCCGGCGTGCCGTGCGGTCCGATCCTGACGATTGACCAGGTGTTCGCCAACGAACAAGTGCGGCATCTCGGTTTGGCTCGCCCGCTGCAACATCCGCAACTCGGCGCAATCGAAGTGTTAGGACTGCCAGTGACGTTGAGCCGCACGCCCGGCGCGGTGCGCACCCCGACGCCAGAGAAAGGCGAGCATTCGGAAGAGATCTTGCGAGAAATAGGAATCACATCCGATGAGATTGAACAACTTCGGCAGGAGAAGGTAATCTGAGAGCAACTTCCATGACATGGAAGCATGGGGAACGCCGACTATGAAGTGGCAAGATCGCATCACCATCGACCCCCAAGTATTGGTTGGGAAGCCTATGATCAAAGGAACACGTATTGCCGTTGAGCGCCTCATCGATTTGCTTGGTCGAGGGTGGACTCAAGAGCAGCTCTTGAAAGAGTATGATCACTTGACCCGGGAAGACATTCAAGCGTGTCTCGCCTACGCCGGCGATGCACTGAAGTCCGAACGGGTCTACTTGCTGCTAGAGAATACTGCGCATGCGCCTCATCGCTGATTAGGATGAGTCGACTCGCGAAGAGAGAACGGAACCGAGGAGGTTTTAACCGTGCAAATCAGCAGGCTTTCCGCCGAAGGTCAGATTACTCTCCCCGAAGAGGTCCGTGAGGTCTTAAAACTCAAACCTGGAGACTTAGTCGCCTACGAAATACAGAGTGGAAAAGTGATGCTCAGACGCGCAAAGCCCTTCGACGCCGCCTTCCATAAAGCGCTCTCTGCTACGTTAGATGAATGGAATACACCGGAAGACGACGAGGCATTCCGTGATCTGTGATTCTGCGGACGTAGTAATCGTACCTTTTCCGTCTCTTTAACTCTTCCCTCTTTCATTCTCCTGACGCATGTCCAACCCAACCGCCTCACGAACGCGACTGCGAAGCGAACCGGGGAGGTGGGCATCAAGCAGCTGTTACGCGATAGCCATCCGCAGGGATCTATCTTACGCACAGGCTGCATAAACAGGCTCCGGGGATCCACCCCGTGCGCAGGTGCAACGGCTCGCTTGTCGGGAGAAGCTTGAAAATGGTATGAACACCAGGGAATACTTGAAAATCTACAGGAAAACCGGTGAGACGTCTGGTGTGCACCAAATGGAGAATACGATGCCGATGAAAAAAATTGCTATTTCCTTACCTAAACCCGTGCTTGACACGGTGGATCAAATCGCTGCACGGCGAGGCGAGTCCCGGAGCCGTGTGATCGCCGACATTCTGTCACGAGTAACGCGAGCCAAACGGGACCGTGATATTACAGCGCAAATTGACGCGCTCTTTACCGATGAAGCCCTTGGTGTGGAACAAAAGCATACAGCTGACGAGTTTCTGCGGATGAACCCATGGACTCACGAGGAATGGTAATCCACCAAGGGGAAGTGTATTGGGTCTCTTTTGCGGAAGGACGAGGTTCAGAACCTTGGGGCCGCCGACCTGCTCTTATTTTGCAACACGACCGATTTAACCAAAGCCGCCTTAATACGGTCGTTGTGGCGGCGATCACCTCCAAACTTCGCTACGCTGCGCTCCCAGGGAACGTTCGCCTGCGCCGTGGAGAGGCTAATTTGCCAAAGCCGTGCGTAGTCAATGTCACCCAGATTCAGACAATTGATTGCGCCTACCTACAGGAGAAAATCGGCTCGGTTTCTCATCGAGTTCTCCAGCAAGTATGGGCTGGAGTGCGGCTGGTGTTGGAGGTGAACGGAGGCATGCGCTTGTAGTGCACGGGCGAAACCGTGACGAAAGGACGCGCACGAAAGACTCCGCCGCGCCTCCAGAGAGCGTCCGCCATCATGTTTTTCATTAACCGCATTGACCCGTACGGGTAGGTTTGAGGGAATGCTATGAGCACTAAGGTGATTCGAAACGAGCAACTACAAGACCGCCGCCAACGGCGCTCATTGTCGCTTTCGGCGAGAGGAACTATACTTATTTCTGAAATCGAACATGGATTACCAGCATGGCGCTTACGATTACGAACCCTGATGCCGATCGTCTTGCCCGAGAGTTAGCTGCAGTCACGGGCGAAGAACTTGCTGAGGCGGTTCTGAATGCACTGCGCGAACGACTGACGCGAGAGCAGGAACGGCGGCAGACTCCGCGGCTGCGCGATCAACTGCGGGTGATCCGTCAGCGTTGTGCGCAGTTGCCGGTCCTGGATACTCGGAGCCCTGACGACATTGTAGGGTATGATAACCATGGGGTCCCGCGCTGATGGTCATTGATACTTCTGCTGTCCTTGCTATCCTCTTCAACGAACCCGAGGCGGAACAGTTTGAGGTCGCCCTAGAGACTGATGCGACCCGCCTCATGTCAGCAGCGTCCGTGCTCGAAGCCGCCATTGTCATTGAGACGCGTCTTGGGGAAGCCGGGGGGAAGGAATTTGACCTGTTCTTGTCCACGGCAAGTATTACTGTCGTGCCGGTTACCGTTGCACATGTAGCTGCAGCCCGACAAGCTTATCGCATCTACGGAAAAGGCCGTCATCCGGCAGGCTTGAACTACGGTGACTGTTTTGCCTACGCCACAGCAAAGCTCTCAGGCGAGCTTTTGCTCTTCAAGGGTAACGACTTTGCACAGACCGACATTAAGCCCTGGACTTCAGCCGTACAGCCTAATGTATAGAAGTTGATAGCAGGTACTTCTCTGCATTACTTGAAGCCTGCGCGTAATTCAGGCAGCGATGCGCCACCGCCCTTCATCGCTGAGCTCCTTGACGTGAGCGACGGGTCTGTAGTGCCGATGGTTGTCCAGAAAAAGCCCTTGATAGAGCCACACACTAGCGATGACAAAGGCGCCCGTGCGCGCCAAGCCTTTCGTAGGGCAGGCTTTGAGGGCACAAGCTTGGATGAGGCGCTGGAAGAGCAACTCGATGGTTTGGCGCCGATAGGCATAGAGGCTACGTGGCCACGAGTCAGGATTGGTAGGCAACTGCTGGGGGGGAGCAGCCAGCCGCCGTGCCGGGCATAGAGGGCTACGAGGTCGGCCCCGCCACAGGTTGTATCACCCAGCAACCCTTCGGTAAGGGGGAGTTGAGCGGTCGCCAAGGCCTGCTCCAACACCGTACTTTCTCCCAGCGAGTTGGGACACCAGCGGGCAAAGAGGGGCACGGGGGCGGGAAAGACCAGCCCTTGCAGGACCAAGCGATAGCCTTGCCCCCAGCCGCGATAGCCACTCGTGGACCACGCCGACTCCATGTCCACGTTACGCAGCCCCGGGGGAAGCCGCTTCTGGTCCCGGTCGCGCTTATGCCAGAGCGGCCCGTGGGCCTGGTACATCCGCCCATCAATGGCCGACGCTTGGGGCTCATCCAGACCCGGCTCGACTTCGGCCAGGATCTGGTGCCCCGGGTTTGGACTTGGGCTTCAGCCTCCGGCGCTATCGCGTCCAGCCGCCGGGCAATCGTGCGGCGGTGCGGAACGCGGCCAAACCCCAGCGCTTGCCGCAGGGTGGCGTCTTTGGTCAAGAGCGTCGCCAGCTCCTGGGGTTTGAAGGGGTGCAGCACCACCCCCACCACTGTCAGCAGCTGGAAGGCCAAGCCGGAGAAGGTACGCGGACGACCCCGGTGGCGTTGGGGAGGCGGTTCCACATAGTATTTTTTGACCAACTCCACTATCTTGAGCAGTGCGTCGGGGGAGATGGGGTTGAGGTTGGTAGCCATAACCCCCAGAGCTTGCAGAGCGTTTGGGCGCTCTGCTACCCCCGACCGATTTACGCGCAGGCTTCAGTTATTTGTATGGCGCTCTCACCACTGCCGACGTGCTCAAGATTCATAGCAACTCGGCCAAGCTGACCCTGCTATCGTACGATGATTTTGCGGGGAAGCCGCTGCCGCGTCTCGTGGAGCGCATCAAAATTGACTTCCGTAAGCAGGAGGTGGAGCGCTTCACTTACGGTGATGCATACGAGCCGCCGCTCTTATACCAGAAGTCCCGTTTCATCAGTGAAAACTTTCCCCAGTATGCCGAGCAGGCCGCCTTCGAGCAGGCGCTGGAGGCGCTCCACTTGTTTGACCTTAAAGATGGCTACGGTCCCTCTCCTCAAGTTTTCGCGGATCGACTCAACGCGGCGTGATTAGAAATCACAGGCTTTGAGTTGCGCCCTGCTCAACGGCTCCCACAGCTCGATGAGCCGTGTGGGCGGCATTTCCCCCAGTGAAGACGATTTTGCCTCTGGGCAGGCAGGACGGAAAGCGCTTTCGTCGCTGTGGAAAGGCGCCGCCGATGCGGGCGTATGCCGCCGTCACGGCTCTCTCGGAGAGGACTGCGACGGCGGGAGTAGCGCCTAAGGGCGCTACCGTTTAGAAGGCTTCAGGCGGCGGCGCCGGCGTCGTCGCCTTCTTCTCCTCAGGCTTCTCCGCAACGACTACTTCAGTCGTCAGCAGCAGGCTAGCGACCGAGGCCGCATTCTGTAGAGCCGTGCGCACTACCTTGGTCGGATCAATGATTCCAGCTTGGAGCAAATCCTCAAATTGCTCGGTGGCGGCGTTGAAACCGAAGGCCCCCTCATGACTCTTGATGTTCTCCAAGACCACAGAGCCGTCCGCCCCGGCGTTCTTGGCGATCCAGCGCGCTGGCTCTTCCATAGCGCGGCGCACGATTTGCACTCCATACTTCTCTTCCTCCGGAACCTCCAGTTTCGCCAGCGCAGCGGCCGCTCGGATCAGCGCCACACCGCCTCCAGGGACGATCCCTTCTTCGACTGCGGCTTTGGTAGCGTGCAGGGCGTCCTCCACTCGTGCTTTTTTCTCTTTCATCTCGACTTCGGTGGCCGCGCCAACCTTAATAATCGCCACCCCACCTACAAGTTTGGCGAGTCGCTCTTGCAACTTCTCCCGGTCGTAATCGGAGGTAGTTTCCTCGATCTGCGCGCGGATCTGTTTCATCCGCCCTTCGATCGCGTCCCGCTTGCCAGCGCCATCAATAATCGTGGTGTTGTCCTTGTCCACGACCACCCGTTTGCAGCGGCCCAAGTCGCTCAGGGAGACATGCTCGAGCTTAACTCCTAGCTCTTCGGCAATCATGCGGCCGCCTGTGAGGATCGCAATGTCCTCGAGCATGGCTTTACGGCGATCACCGAACGCCGGTGCCTTGACCGCGCAAACCTTGAGCGTACCCCGCAGCTTGTTGACTACCAGCGTGGCCAGAGCTTCGCCTTCCACGTCTTCGGCGATCAGCAACAGGGGTTTTCCCGACTTCGCGACCGACTCCAGCACCGGGAGTAGATCCTTCATACCGCTGATCTTCTTTTCGTGGATGAGGATGTACGGATCTTCCAGGACCGCCTCCATCCGTTCGGCGTCGGTCACAAAATAAGGGGAGAGATAGCCACGGTCAAACTGCATGCCTTCAACGACTTCGAGCACGGTGTCCAGGCTTTTTGCTTCCTCAACCGTGATGACGCCTTCCTTGCCGACTTTATCCATCGCTTCAGCGATAATGTCGCCAATCGCTTTATCGCCATTGGCTGATACCGTACCGACCTGAGCGATTTCGTCCCGGCCCCGCGTGGGCTTCGAGAGCGCCTTCAATTCCTCCACCGCCTTGGCCACGGCTTTATCGATCCCCCGCTTGAGCGTCATCGGGTCATGTCCTGCCGCGACCATCTTTGATCCCTCAATAAAGATGGAGCGGGCTAATACCGTGGCGGTAGTGGTGCCGTCGCCAGCGACGTCAGAGGTTTTGGAGGCGACCTCTTTGACCATCTGAGCGCCCATGTTCTCAAACTTGTCTTCGAGTTGAATTTCCTTGGCGACCGTCACCCCGTCTTTCGTCACGGTGGGAGCGCCCCACGATTTCTCGAGCACCACATTGCGGCCTTTGGGACCCAGGGTGACTGTCACCGCATCGGCTAAAATATTCACGCCGTGCAGCACCCGCCTGCGGGCATCTTCGCTAAAGCACACAATTTTCGCTGCCATGATTTACCCTCCTCCTTTAGCGTTCAATCACGCCGAGAATCTCGTTTTCTCGTAGGATCAGGTGTTCTTCTCCTTCCAACTTAATTTCTGTTCCGCTGTATTTGCCAAATAAGACGTGGTCGCCAGCTTGCACCTCCAGGGGAAAGACTTTTCCATCCTCCTTCCGACCAGAGCCAACGGCGATCACCACTCCTTCTTGGGGTTTTTCTTTGGCGGTATCAGGAATAATGATGCCGCCTGCACTCTTTTCTTCTTCCGCCAGTCGCTTGACGATAACGCGATCATGCAGCGGTCGCACATGGGTCGCCATAGAGAACCTCCTTAGAATGTCGTATTGTCTGCTCTCATCGGCAGGGCTGGGAGAGGTGGAGCAGCACACCGCGCGGGACCTATCGTTTTGTGGTAAGGAAGAACAGCCTTTCTCTTGGACATCAGCAGTCGTCGCGCAGGCGTTTCCTCCACACCCCTGCACACGCCCATGCTAATATCACTCAGCGGAGAGATGAGCGGCTAAAGCACTGGAGCCTGCTCCTATGCTACTCGTCACGCTGGCGAGATATGACATAAGCACGACACTTAAATGTGTCAATGAGTGACGCGGGCTTTCACAGAGCGTCGGCCTGCCAGCCGATAAGCGGCAGGAATTGCTGTGCCCGCTGCGCCTCTGTCTACGACTGTTCTCCAGGACGTCCCTCCAGCTTCCTTTCTTTGTTCCCTCTTGACTCTATGCTTGCTATGTTTATTTTTGCAATCAAATGAAACCTCGTTTTCGTGAGCCTTTCAAACTACTAAGAGAGAAACGGTAAGAACAGAGTACACAGAAAGGAGGTGACGCGTATGACGCCGCTTTACGGCTTTCTCATCTCCCTGATTCTTGGTCTCTGGCTGCTGATCTCACCGTACGCCTTAGGCTTTACCGAGATGGCGGGTGCGTACTGGAACGCGGTGGTCGTAGGGCTTATCTCTGCGGTGAACGCGGCTTTGGGCCTGTACTATAACCGGGGAGAGATGAAGGGGCATTCAATGATGCCTCATGCCCAGAAAGCCTGAGCTAAATCAGATCACCTGACATTCGTCCACTGTCTGCTGTCGCCTCTCCGCCGTGTCAGGCTGAGCGCCGCGAAGCCTCTGGCTGTGAGACCCTTCGCGCCGCTCAGGGTGACACCCCAGTGTGCCAATCGCGTATGGTGCGATTCAGCCTCTCGAGCTGAGTTCTCCAGATACTCAGACTCGTCTCCCCTACACCAGAATGCAAAACATTCGTACACGGCTGGACGGGCCATGAGCAAATTCCCCCTTCCCCCCTTGGCCAAAGGGGGGAAAAGGCGCAGCGTAAGGGGGGATCTATGGCATAGACTGTACCAAGCTCATGCATTTCGATTGAGAGGAGGCCCCTTTTCACTCACTGGTCTGCGTAGAGCAGACCAGGCGAAGGCGGAATTATCGCTAGAAACTCACGAGCGCCAGCAGGTAGGGAGCTCCTTCTGCGATGAGAGCTGTGGGATAAGGAGGTTGCTATGGCCTCGTAAGTTTCTCAGCTCGTGAACAACCGTAACACTCCAGCTCTTCTTCTCGCCAATCTCTTTCAGCACTGATCCGTTCCTAGACTTCCCCGTCTGTGTATTGATCCCGTTTCATGCTACGCCGTCGCCTGTAGCGCGCGATCCGACTCTCCCGAGGTCGTGCGAGGGGTTTTGCCCTTGAGAAAATCAATAAACTCTTGCGCTGCGGGCGTGAAGCGCCGCCCCCGCTTCGAGATAATACCCAGCGGCCGCATCAGTGTTTCATCGGCAATCTGAACTGCTTTCAGCGTGTCATTCTTTACCTCTTGCGCAACGGATGGCTCCGGCACGATGGAAATGCCTGAGCCAATCTCGACGACGCGTTTAATAGTTTCAATATTGTCTACTTCCATGACATAGTGCACCTTCACGCCATGCTGGCGGAAGATGCGATCAAGCGCGCGGCGCGTCGCCACATCCCGTTCAAAACCGACAAACTTCTCGCCCTGGAGTTTTTTGATGGAGACGCGCTGCAGCTGAGCAAACGGATGTTGCGGCGAGCAGATCAGGACGAGCCGATCTTCACGAAACGGCGTCACCAGAATCTGCGGCCGTTTGCTTGGATACGCGACGATGCCAAGATCAATGTCGCTGCGGCTGACCTCTTCGTAAATCTTATTAGCTCTGGTGTATTCAAGATGGACGGTGACGTCCGGAAAAGCTTGGAGATAGCGTTTTAACGGCGCAGACAACTCGTACAATCCCACACTATACACCGTTGCGACGCGCACCGTGCCAGTCACTGTGCGCGAGAGGGTTTGCAACGAATCTTCAATTTCCTTGTACTTCTGGACAATCTCTTTCCCGGCTTGATAGAGCACTTGCCCGGCCTGCGTGAGGCGAATGTGGCCCTTTGAGCGCTCGACCAGTTCCCGCCCGTAGCGGTCTTCCAGGCTGCGTACTTGCTGACTCACCGCCGACTGTGTGATAAAGTTCTTTGACGCCGCCAGAGAAAAACTGCCAGTCTCCGCGAGATCACAAAAAACTTTGAGGGTCTCAATATGCATATTTACTAATAATATGTTCAAGCATTTTTTTCTTTACTTATAACGGATCTTTCGCTATCCTGCCACCTTAATTCGCGATATTACTAATGTCATGCCGTAGAGGAGAGTTATTATGTTCGAGCCCGACACCCTCTTGCCCGAGCAGTTTTTCACTTTGCTGGGAAGAAAACCTCTCCAGGGTGAAAAACGCCTGCTCCTGGCCATGCTAGAGGATGCCGTTCACTGTTTCCAGACCTATCTCCT
>DATLYA010000281.1:0-44256 GCA_035575235.1 Candidatus Methylomirabilota bacterium | reverse complement strand
TGGACATCCCGGCTTTGGCGGCCAAACGGCCTGGGCTGATCCCGCGACCGGCATCTCATTTGCGTATCTTACGAATGGCTTCGACCGCAACGACATTCGCGAAGGGCGGCGGCAGGTTGCCCTCTCTAGCCTTGCGGCGGCGTGCGCGGCGTAAGGGACACTCGTAGGGGCGCGCGGCGCCCCTAGACCTAGTGAACCGCTCCCAAAAGCCAGAATTTCTCCTGCCCTTCAATATCGTCTTCGTTTGACAGGTTCGCTGCGGCAGCTAAGATTGCCAATGGAATAGATGCTTCAGTCGCTGCGCCGACCAGGCGGCAACGCTTGATTCACAGGAGGCTAGAATTATGGGAGTCTTGTCCGGTTATAAGATCATCGAATTTGCAGGCATCGGGCCTGCGCCTATGTGCGCGATGTTGCTGTCCGATATGGGAGCGGACGTGCTGCGCCTTGACCGAGCTGAGGATGCGAACCTTGGCATCCCGACCGACGCCAAATACAGCGTGCTCAATCGCGGCCGCCGTTCAGTGGCAATCGACTTGAAGAAAAAAGAAGGGACGGAAGTTGCGCTCAAGCTTATCGACCAAGCCGACGCCCTTATCGAAGGATTCCGTCCGGGCGTGATGGAACGTTTGGGGCTTGGGCCGGATCTGTGTCTGACACGCAATCCTCGACTTGTGTACGGCCGCATGACAGGATGGGGACAAGACGGACCGCTCGCGCACGCTGCCGGACACGACATTAATTACATTGCTTTGACTGGAGCCTTGCATTCCATCGGACGGAAGGGAGAAGCTCCAGTACCGCCGCTCAACCTTGTCGGCGATTTTGGCGGAGGTGGAGTCTATCTCGCGCTGGGCGTGGTGGCTGCTTTATTGGAAGCGCAGAAATCAGGCAAGGGTCAGGTCATTGATGTAGCAATGGTGGATGGCGCTTCGTCATTGATGGCGGCGATTTATGGTTTGCGCGCCGCTGGCCGGTGGACCGATCAACGGGGCGAGAACATTCTCGACACCGGGGCGCATTACTATGACGTGTACGAAACCAGTGATGGCAAATATGTGTCCATCGGTTCGATCGAACCAAAATTCTATGAAGAGTTACTCACACTTTCTGGTCTCAAACACGAAGAACTCCCCCGCCAAAATGATCGGTCGGCATGGCCGATGTTAAAGAATCGAGTGGCCGCCATCTTCCGCACCAAAACCCGTGAGGAATGGTGTCGTATCATGGAAGGGAGCGACGTCTGTTTCGCGCCAGTCCTCAGTATGCAAGAGGCCCCCAATCATCCGCATAACCGTCACCGGGGCACGTTCGTGGAGGTAGAAGGCGTTGTGCAGCCGGCTCCGGCTCCACGCTTCAGTCGAACCCCAAGCGCCATCCAGCGTCCGCCCGCCCAGCCAGGAGAACATACGGAAGAGGCTCTGCGAGACTGGGGGTTTAGCGCCGCTGAGCTGGAACGGCTGCGTGGCTGCGGCGCTATTGGGGCCCGCTCCGCATCATGATGGTGTCCAACGTATTTTGAAGCAAAGGGTGCGGCGTCTGCTGCACCCGCTGGAATTCACTCAAGTACATGCCCGCACATACGATTTCGATTCCCACGCCACGTCGTCCACGTCGTCTTTTCATTGTCCGCCTTTCTCCGATTCATGGGAAAGGGGTATTTGCCGCCGTAGAGATCCCCGAAGGGACGCGCATTATTGAGTACACGGGGGAACGCATTTCTCACGATGAGGCCAATGCCCGGTATAGCTCTACGAACGGGGCGTCTCTCGTCCTGCTTTTTACAGTTGACAAGACTACGGTCATTGATGCTGCAATTGGCGGGAATGAGGCGCGGTTTATCAATCATTCATGTACGCCCAATTGCCGGGCCATCAAGGAAGACGGTCGCATTTTCATCGAAGCGCGCCGCCGTATCGCCCCAGGCGAGGAACTGACTTACGACTATCGACTGGAAGTGAACGCGTCAGAAAGAAAACACGCTGCTATCCTCTATCCCTGCGCCTGTGGGAGCGCACGGTGCCGGGGCACGTTGATCGCTCCAAAGCAAAAACGGAAACGAAGATAGCCTGACGAACTTGGACGGTCAAAATCGGCGCTCACGCTCTGGCAGAATTGGCTGGCAAAATTCATCAGGCGGATTCGTCAAGCAAGCTACATTGCTTCCAAACGAAAATAAACACGACGGCCTCCCGGTGATGGTGTGGATCCATGGGGGCGACTTGGTAAGAGGAGCCGGCGGTTTTTCTGATCCCACGCCCTCCGCTCGACTGTATCCAATCACGTAGCTGGTGAAAAAGCATTGATTGTACGGACCTTATAGGTGCGTTGGGGGTTTTCAGCCTGTCCCCCTGCCAGAGCGGAGAGCTTGAAAACCGCCTGAAGGCTCAAATTGCCGGGCTTTTTGCGCTATCGCTCCGCCTCAAATGGATACAGTCGAGCTTACACATCTACCTCTGCGACATCCGGCGCATGACTCATGATGAACTCGAAGCGGGGCTGCACGTCTTTACCCATTAATGTTTGGATGGCCAGTTCAGTGCGTTCCGCGTCTTCAATGGAAACACGCAGCAACGTGCGGGAGCGCGGATCCAACGTCGTCTCTTTCAACGTTGCAGGATTCATTTCTCCGAGCCCTTTGAAACGCTGCACGTTGGCTTTGCCTGCGTGACCATTGCGCTGCGCCAGGATGCGGTCTTTTTCCACATCATCATTCGCCCAATACACTTCTTTGCCAATTTCAATTTTGTAGAGCGGGGGGCGGGCGATGTAGACATATCCCTGCCGAATCAATTCCGGCAGATGACGGTAGAAAAAGGTCAAGAGCAGAGTGCAAATGTGGTTGCCGTCCGAATCAGCATCCATGAGCAAACAAATTTTGTGATAGCGCAGTTTCGCGAGATCAAAATTTTTGTCGACTCCGCACCCTAGCGCCGAGACCACGTCGCTCAGTTCTTTATTGGTGAGCACTTTGCTCAGCGAGGCCTGTTCAGTGTTCAACACCTTCCCGCGTAATGGGAGAATAGCCTGGAAGGTGCGATCGCGTCCTTGCTTGGCTGAGCCGCCGGCGGAGTCGCCTTCCACAATGAACAACTCACTTGCTTCCGGATTCGTCGACGCGCAGTCCGCTAATTTCCCAGGAAGATTAAGACGGTGCGACACGGATCCTTTGCTGCGAACGGTTTCCAACGCCGCCCGTGACGCCGTCCGCGCTTTCGCCGCCAGGATCACGCGTTGGGCGATGGCGTCTGCTTGTGAGCGGTTGTGCAGCAGAAAATTTTCCAGCGCCGTGCGAACGATAGCATCCACTTGTCCCGTGATTTCCGGGTTGCCGAGCTTCTCCTTTGTCTGCCCCTGAAATTGCGGTTGTTTCAAATAGAGACTCAGAATCGCCACCACGCCTTCGCGGGTGTCTTCGGCCGTGATAGTCAATCCTTTGGGCGCGAGTGCGTGGACGTTAATATAGTTCCGCACTGCTTTGACAATCGCAGATTTCAAGCCGGCCTCATGCGTACCGCCAAAAGGCGTGGGAATGCCGTTGACGAATGTCTGAAAACTTTCCTCCGGCGATTCGGTCCAGGTGAGGACGCACTCCATCGGCGGATCATCTTCGCGGTCAAGGGTGAAGACTTCCGAAATAATCGCCTTCTTTTGACCGTCGCTCAGGAGCCTGGCGAGATAGGCGCGCAGCCCATCTTCGTGGTGATATTTGCTTTCCTCGCCGGTGAGCTCGTTGCGAAAAATAAGTGTCAGTCCTTTGTGGAGATACGCTTTGGCTTCCAGCCGCTCGGCGATCAATTGGGGTTTGAACGTAATGGATGGGAAAATCTCCGCATCGGGGTGAAAGGTGATCGCCGTCCCGCTGCCGCGCGCGGACCCGATCTGTTTCAGGGAAGAGACAGGTTTGCCTCGCGAGAAGCGTTGTTCCCATTCAACGCCGCCGCGCCGCACGCGGGCAATAAGCTGATCAGATAAGGCGGTGACGACAGAAGCGCCGACGCCATGCAGCCCGCCGGAATGAGAATAGTTCAGTCCCTCAAACTTGCCGCCCGCGTGCAAGGTGGTAAGAATGAGCTCCAGCGCGGATTTTTTGAATTTCGGATGGATATCGACAGGGATGCCACGGCCATTATCACTTATCGTTACTGTGGACCCGTCCTTCTGCAGGGTGACCTCGATACGATCAGCGTGGCCGTTCATTGCTTCGTCCACGGCGTTGTCAAGAATTTCCCAAATGAGATGGTGGAGACCGGCGCTGTCGACGCCGCCGATATACATACCGGGGCGTTTTCGGACCGGCTCTAAGCCTTCCAAAACCGTAATGTCTTTTGCGGTGTAACTACTGCTGACTGCTACCGCTGTGCTACGACCTGCCATTTTGTACTCCTTCTTCCTCCGCCACCCCGCGGACACTGACGAGGGGCATGCGTTTGATGACGCGCTCGCCTTTGCCTGCTCGCTGTCCTAACGGAATCTCCTTTAGCGTTACTGCTCTTTCGTTTCCATCGGTATTCGTGACAATCACGCCGTGACCGGGAAGGGTGGTGACCGCTCCAATCAAACGATCGCCAACGTCTAATCGCATGAGAATGACTCCGCGTCCAGGGCCGGTCAACTCATTGACATCTTCAACCGGAAAGGCCAGCATGCGGCCCCCTGCACTGACGCAGACCGCGCGACCGCCGCTCACCGGCTCAACCGAGACGACCTCGTCATCGTCGCCAAGACGGGCGAATTTCCGACCGTTACGAGTGGTCTCTTCGAAATTGGGCCGGAACTGAAAGCCCATGCCTTGTGCAGTTGCGACTAAGTACAATGGACCCGCTGGTTGCGGTTCCTGACCATTTTCCGCGCCGAATAGCTCTCCCTGCGCTTCATCGTTAGCAAGTTCCTCAGTTTTGTCTTTCGTCGAAGAGTCTCCTGTCACAGTGATAGCCGAAATGACGCGTTCTCCATCTTGGAAGTTGAGCAATGTTTGGATGGGTTCGCCATACCCCGTCGACGCCGGGACATCATAAATCCTCATGACATATGATACGCCTTTATTGGTAAAGAGGACGAGACGATCTCTCGTCGTGCCACTGAGAATCGCCCGAATGGCGTCGCCTTCGCGCAGGCGCGTGCTGGTGGGGTCCTTCAATTCTCGCACGCGCTTGATCCAGCCGTCGCGACTCAGCACGACGGTGGCTTCTTCATGCACGATATACGCATCAGGGTTATAGGTGAGCTCTTCACCTGCGCGCAGCGCCGTACGGCGCTTATCGCCGTACCGTTTGCTTAATTCAAGCAGTTCTGTGCGGATCACCGTCCACCGTTTCTTTTCGTCATGCAAGAGCGTGCGTAATTCTTTCGCGCGTTTCTCTTTCTCCACTTGTTCATTTTTGATCTTATCGACTTCGAGCCGCGCCAGTTGGTACAGCCGGGTTTCCAAAATAGCTTCGGCTTGTTCTTCATCTAGCCGGAATGTCGCCATCAATTTATCCCGCGCATCCTTGCGCGACGATGCATTGCGAATGAGTTTGATCACCTGATCGAGGCTCCCTGCAATCAAGGCGAGACCAGCCAGGATGTGCAGCCGCGCTGCGACTTCTTTGAGTTCGTGCTCGAACCGTTTCGTCACGACTTCCAGACGAAAATCCAAGAAGTGGCGGCACAGGTCGCGCAGGGTCACCCGCGCAGGTTGCCCGACAGAGGGGTTCGTCGTCGGCACAAGACACGTCAGATTCACCGGCACGGAAATTTGCAGCGCCGTATGTTTACAAAGGTACGCCATCGCCAACTCTTCCGAGGCGTCGCCTTTCAATTCGAGCACGATCCGCACCACATCCGTCGATTCGTCCCGCACATCGATGATCTGCGGAATTTTCCGTCCACCGACGAGCTCGGCGATTTTCTCAACGAGCTGAGCTTTATTGACGGTGTAGGGTAAGGAGGTGATGACAATCTGCCGTTTCCCGCGCGGCAGCGATTCAACTTGCCATTCGCCGCGCAGTTTAATCGAGCCTTGCCCGGTCTCGTAGATGTCCCGCAATTCGCGTTTACTGGTGAGGATCTCGCCGCCGGTAGGAAAGTCCGGGCCTTTAATATATTTGAGCAAATTGGCCGTGGTGATGTCCGGATCGTCAATCATCGCTACTAACGCATTCACCACTTCGGTAAAATTGTGTGGCGGGATATTCGTGGCCATGCCGACGGCGATGCCGCTCGCGCCGTTCAGCAAGAGCTGGGGAATGGCTGTCGGCAACACGACTGGTTCATCAAGCGTGGCATCGTAATTCGCACGGAAAGGCACTGTGTGGCCACGCAGATCACGGAACAATTCGTCCGTCAGCGGCGCAAGTTTCGCTTCGGTGTACCGCATCGCCGCTGCGCTATCCCCATCGAGCGAACCAAAATTGCCCTCCCCATGAACGAGCGGATAGCGTAGTGAGAACGGCTGCGCCAACCGGACCATTGCCTCATAAGCGGCCTGGTCTCCGTGCGGATGATACTTTCCCAACACCTCGCCAACGATTGCGGCGGACTTACGCGGTCGTGCATCGCCTCCGAGGCGGAGATTTTGAAACATCGCGTACAAGAGACGCCGCTGGACGGGCTTTAACCCATCTCGCACATCGGGCAGCGCCCGGGAGGTGATAACACTGAGAGCATAATTTAAATACCGTTCTTCGGCTTCAGCGCCGAGATCGGTAGTAAAGATTTTTTCCGCTGCTGCTGACTGCTTCATTGACAAACTTCCTCGCGCAAGATTGTAGGCGAAAATAAGGCAAAAATCCAATACTCCTCAAACACCATCCCTCTATGGCTGCTTGTCGCGCGCAGCGCCGCAAGCCTGCCGGACAACAGCGCATCATTGTCTTACTTTGGGAGGAGAGGATTGGCTTTGGCAAAATTATAACGAGTGATAGACAACTCGAACACACACAGCAGAGAAGATGGTAAGCTCCATCTCGCTACGACCCGCTCTCCAGCCCTCCTCATTTCTCATCCTTCAGTAGCAACGATGGTTGTCTCTACAGGCGCGATTTTGCCATGTTTTGCGGGCAACAGCTATGCCCACCACGCTTCTCAGAAGAAAAACGGAGAAGGGAACTACTCGAAGGTCTAAGGTTGAAGCAAGAAATATGGAGCTGGTTTTTCAAAAGTGAAGGGTCGCTTACTACGCGAGGCCAGGAGGCAGGAGTTAGGGGTTTTTGGTTTTTGCGGCGGTTGTCAGCCAGTTGAGCAGTGGGCGCACGGAGGAGGGCGCGGCCCCCTCCTCAATGGTGACCGTGTGGTGTCGGGTCTGCGTTTCCACCGTGATGGTATACTGGAAACGGTCTCCTCCAGGGGTTTTGGCAGTAAGTTTTTTAGGGAGAGTAAAAAAGCCGGCGGCGTCAACGAGCTTTTGCAGTTCCGCGGCTTGTTCGGGAGGAAGCGTGTTGGTATCGATTGTCGTGCGCAATCGCAGACCAGCAAAACCTCCTGTGCGCTCAAACGAAACTTTCACGATCTTCCTTCCGACTTGCAAGTGCTGTTTTCGTCGTCTTTGTAACGCTGCGCCGGCGTCCGCCGCTATGCAAAGCACAACATACACCAGTAACCACTTTGAAAGCCAGCGCATACCTCGCTTTTCTCTTTCACTGATCGTACGGCGGCAATTTACTCAGCGTTAATGCCGACCTCCGCCCACCCTTTTCGTACGGCTTGTTGCTCAAGGCTGCCAGCGCCGAATAATTCGCCAGCGACGTGAAAAGTCAGGTTTGCTGCACGCTGGAAGCTCGCCCGGCTCCGCAGCCGGTCACGAAGCGTCACATACCAAATCTTTCCCGCTTTCTCCCAGGCATACCCGCCGATTTCTCTCGCGACCACATAGAAGGCATGGTTAGGGATGCCAGAATTGATATGCACGCCGCCGTTATCTGCAGTCATCTTGTGGTAGTCCTTCATGTGCGCGGGCTGTGGATCTTTACCGAGAATCGGATCATCATACGCCGTACCTGGAGCCTTCATTGAGCGCAACGCGACTCCTTTGATATTCGGAGTAAACAGTCCTTGCCCGATGAGCCAATCCGCCTGATCCGCTGTCTGTTTTAAGACGTACTGTTTCAGTAACGAGCCGAAGACGTCGGACATCGATTCATTGAGCGCGCCGGATTGATTCCGGTATACGAGGCCAGCCTCGTACTGGGTGACGCCATGAGTGAGCTCATGGCCAATCACATCAATGCATTTCGTGAACCGCTCGAAAATCTGTCCGTCTCCATCGCCATAAACCATCTGGTCGCCATTCCAGAAGGCGTTGTCATAGTCGACGCCAAAATGGACTGTGGAGTCAAGCCGCAACCCACGATCGTCAATTGACGTGCGGTCGAAGACGGCTTTGTAGAAATCATAGGTGGCGCCCGATCCTTCATAGGCTTCGTTGACGGCGGTGTCCGTGCCGGGTGTTGTGCCTTCGCCTCGGATGAAGACGCCTGGAAGCTCCTCCTCATGCCGCGCATCGTAAATACTGCGGCGTTTCCCGCCCGTCGGCACTGCCGCCATGAGAGCCGCTCCTATCGCATTCCGTCGGCCGCGGAACTGTTCCGACAAAACTAATGTATTCAGTGCTCTAACTCTCTGCGGTTGTGGGGCGCGTTGAGAAATCTCTCGGAGCATATAGGGAGGGACAATAAAACAGGTTGGAGTAAATTTCGTCAACATAGCAGTCCTCCTTGACTAAAAAAATTTGTTTCGCTTTCCTGTCCAGGGCAAGCTTCATGCCATACGTCGACAAAGAAGAAAACTATGGGTTATCCTCCCTGTTTATTGGTGTAGAGATCAATCGATTCCTTACGGTGACAACTCAGATTGTCACGCCTGTGCAGAGCGCAGCAGAAAAGATTGAGGAAAATTGCCCTCGTATGGTCAGCCATAAAAGTTGGCAGACAGAGGAAATTGTCACCGCTTAAAGAACCCAGCCTCGCAGAACCAAAGAAACGGGGCATGGGGGCGGTACGAGCTCCTTTTCCTCTCCGTTTCTCCGGTTCCGTTTTTGATTTTTGCTTCTCCCTGTCCCCGGTTCTCTCACTCTTGTTGAGGATGACCATGAAACCGTAAGTATGGTAAGATGCCGGAACAATGAACGAACCGATTTTTCTGCAAGCCTGCCGCCGTAAGCCAACCGCCTATACGCCTGTGTGGTTAATGCGTCAGGCTGGACGCTACATGCCTGAATATCGGGCCATCCGGGAGCGGGTGCCTTTTCTTGCCTTATGCAAGACCCCAGAATTAGCAGCTCAAGTTACAGTGCAAGCGGTTGAACGGCTTGGTGTTGACGCCGCTATTCTCTTTGCCGATATTCTGCTTATTGTCGAGCCTATGGGGGTAGGGCTGGAGTTCTCCAAGGGGGATGGACCAGTAATTCACCATCCCGTGCGTTCGGGAAGCGACGTGGATAAACTGCACGAAGTTGTTCCTCTCGAATCGCTGTCGTTCGTTTTTGAGGCCGTTCAATTGGCGCGAGCCGGGCTGGCTTCCCATATTCCTTTGATAGGCTTCTCTGGCGCTCCCTTTACTGTGGCCTCGTATCTCATCGAAGGCGGCAGCTCGCGGAACTACATCAAGACCAAACGTTTGATGTACGGCGATCCAGGCGCCTGGCGTGCTTTAATGGAGCGGCTGGTGCGCGTAATTACCGCTTATGTGAATGGGCAGATTGCTGCTGGAGCACAGGCGATTCAGTTATTTGACTCTTGGGTTGGGTGTCTCTCGCCTGCGGATTACCGGACATTTATTTTGCCGCATATGAGAGCGTTGCTGCAGGGAATCACGCCAGGAACGCCGGTCATTCATTTCGGGGTAGAAACTGCGGGGTTGCTTGAATTATTAACCGAAGCCGGCGGGGATGTGATCGGCGTAGATTGGCGGATCGATCTCGATACCGCCTGGCGGCGGATTGGTTTTGATCGCGCCGTACAAGGCAACCTTGACCCCGTCACTTTATTCGCTCCGCTCAGCGAGCTGCGCCGCCAGATTGAACGAGTGTTGCAAGGTGCAGCTGGACGTCCCGGCCATATCTTTAATCTTGGTCATGGCATTCTGCCGCAGACGCCTATCGAAAATGTCGTTGCGTTGGTGGAAATGGTGCACGAGATCAGCAGCGAGTGCAAAATGTAAAACGCAAGATGAAACATTAAGGGAGGATTGTCTCCGCCTTTATTTTACATTTTTAACTTCTCTATGAAGTGTGACGCTATTTTACTCATCGCGTTTGGCGGACCGGAAAAAATGGAGGATATCCGGCCATTTCTGGCGAATGTCGCCAAAGGACGGCCAATCTCGCCACAGCGGCTCGAAGAAGTCGTGCGTCATTACGAGTTGTTCGGCGGACGGTCTCCGCTGAGCGAGATGACCTTTCGTCAGGCAACTGCATTGCGGATGCTACTTGAAAATGAGGGGCCGCGCCTGCCTGTCTATGTCGGCATGCGTAACTGGCGTCCATACCTGTATGAGACGTTAATGCAGATGACGGCCGACGGCGTCCGTCAGGTGCTTGGCTTCATTCTCTCCGCACAGCAAAGCGAAGCAGGGTGGGACCGCTACAAGCAAAATGTTGCCGCAGCCTGTGCACGAATTGGTTCCCAGGCGCCAACCGTTGAGTACGTTCCCGGTTGGCATCGTCATCCCTTGTTCATCGCCGCAGTAGCTGATCTGACACGGCGAGCGTTTGCCCAAATTCCTGGCGGACGGCGGACACCGGCGCAGCTCATATTTACGGCGCATAGCGTGCCAATCGCGCTGCCAGGAACGCCGATGTATAGGCAGCAAGTTGAAGAGGGAGCGCGACTCGTGGCTGAACAACTCGGGCATGATTTGTGGTCTGTTGCCTATCAAAGCCGGAGTGGGGATCCACGCACGCCGTGGCTTGAGCCGGACATCGCTGTGGTGCTGCAACAGCTTGCAGCGAAACAGGTGCGCGACGTTGTCGTGTCACCGATCGGGTTTGTGTGTGACCATATTGAGGTGCTGTACGATCTCGACACAGAAGCAAAACGTGTCGCCGCTCAACATGGACTCAATATGGTGCGCGCCGAAACGGTGAATGATCACCCGCTGTTCATTCGCATGATGGCTGAAGTAGTACGGCAGGCAATTCATCGTTAAGCGATTATGGCGACGGCGCGGATTCCCCATTTTGTGATCGTTGGCGGCGGCATTGCCGGGCTTGCGGCAGCCCATCGGCTCGTGGAGTTGGGCCGTGAGCGTGAGCAGCCGCTCCGCCTTACGCTTCTCGAAGCCAGCAACCGTGTGGGAGGAGCGATTGACACCGAGCGGCGCGAGGATTTTCTCCTTGAGCTCGGGCCTGATTCGTTTGTCTCTGAGAAACCCTGGGCGTTGGCGCTGTGTGAGCGAATTGGTCTTGAATCCGAGTTAATCGGCACACGCGACGAACACCGTACGACCTTCGTGGTGCGGGCGGGAAAACTTGAACCCCTGCCCGAAGGATTCATGCTGCTGGCGCCCACAAAGGTGGGGCCGCTCCTGCGCTCGCGTATTTTCTCGTGGCCAGGAAAACTGCGCATGGCCCTTGATCTCGTATTGCCGCGTGGCAACCAGGAGGATGAGAGCCTTGGCTCGTTTGTCCGCCGGCGTTTTGGTCGCGAAGTGTTGGAGCGCGTGGCGCAACCGTTAATCGGCGGTATTTACACTGCGGACCCAGAGCGACTGAGTCTTGCCGCCACTATGCCGCGATTTCTACAAATGGAGCGTGCACATCGCAGCGTGATCTACGCCATGTGGCAGGCCGCTCGCAAGCGACCACAAGAGGCGAAAGGTGCGAGTGGCGCACGCTGGAGCTTATTTGTCACGCTGCGCAAAGGTTTGCAACAATTTGTCGATACGCTCGTGTCACGCTTGACTCTTGGCGAGGTGCGGCGAAACACAGTGGTGTCTTCTATTCAGCGAAGCGAGGGTGAGTGGATCATTGACTGTGAGGACGGTGCTTTGCTGCGCGCAGACGGCGTGGTACTGGCGACCCCGGCGTTTCAGACCGCCCGCATCGTGCAGGCGCTCGATCCGCAGTTATCTCGCTCTTTAGCCAGCATCTCGTATAGTTCCGCCGCGACGATCAATCTTGCTTACCGCCGGGAGCATGTGCCGCATCCGCTCAATGGTTTCGGCTTTGTGGTCCCCCATATTGAACATCGTGCGATCATTGCTGGATCATTTTCGAGCGTCAAATATGCCGGTCGCGCCCCGGAAAGCAGTGTCTTATTGCGCGCCTTTGTCGGCGGTGCGCTTCAGGAAACACTTTTCACTCTTGACGACCAGGCCATGGAACAAGCCGTTCGCCAGGAATTAGCCTCATTGCTTGGCATTCAGGCTGCGCCACTCTTCGTGCGGATTGCTCGCTATCCCCATTCCCTGCCGCAATATCTGGTTGGACATCTCAAGCTTGTTGAGCACATCGAACAGCAGATGGCGCAGTATGCCAGCTTAGCACTGGCTGGCAATGCATATCGTGGCGTTGGCATCGCGGATTGTGTGCGCAGCGGCGAAGCCGCGGCTGGGGCGATATTAAAGTCTATAGAGTGATGGATGAGACTCAACAGACTCAATGAAATCCAAGGGCTCAATAGACTTACTTTTTCTTCCAATCTTGAACGATGCGCTGTTCTTCTCCGCCTGGAGCCCAGATAACCAAGGCATGCACAGGCTGTTTGGACGTGACCTTATGATGCGTTGTGGTGTTGGCTGGAACGAGGGCCGCCATCCCCGCCGTCAGTTTTTGCACTTTCCCTTCACTAGTCTGTTCTAATTCACCGGAGAGAATGTAAAAGATCTCGGTGGATTGATGTACATGATCGGGAACGTCCACCCCTGGCGGGATGACGAGTTCGGCGATCGACACATCCTTTGTTCCCCCCAGGTGCTCGTCGATGACCACTCTGAGTGTACTCTTCGAATTTGGTTCTATATATGTTGTTGTTTGTTTGGGATGTACGAATCGTGGCGTTTCTTCCGCTACTGCCCAAGAGCTGGCCTGATGCGATATTAAGACATAGACAATCATAAGAAAAAGATAACCAGCACTTAGCGAACTCATCTTCAAGGTTCCTCCTCGGCATGATTCCCGTCTTTCTAGCGAAGAACGGTCCGCCTGGTCAACGGACTCGTGCGTGTAGTCACAGAGCAACCTTTTAATGAGCGTAGTGTTGATAGGTGGCGTAAGCTTGGAGGAGGTTCTTATGAGAAAGGCAATCGCGATGATTCTTTTTGTTGCTCTTTCCTTCGGTGGGATGTTGTGGGGAGGAGCCTCTGCCTTTGCCCATGATAATGAGTGGCGTCACGGTCGTTTCCACGACCAGCTTGGCAATGTGCATGAACGAGAGCACGAAAAACTTGGCGCGTTGCACGAGGAGTTTCACGAATACCCGTATTCTGGAAGAGAACACCGCCGGTTCCATCGCTGGTTAAATCGGGAACATCGTAACTTTCATGATGAGCTCTTTGACGTACATCGCAACTATCACTATCGTAACCGGCATTGGGATCGTGATGATTGGTATGCCCGCCGCCAGTACTATGGCAATCCTTGGTACTCTAGGCCACGGTGGGCGCCCTGGTGAGATCTCTATGGCGCTCGTTAAGCCGCAACTTCCCCCTTTAAGGTGATAAGGAGGTTATCATGAAAAATACATGGAAAAAGGCCTTCTTGATGGCGTTGCCGTTGGCTGGGCTGTTCTTCACGGCTCCAGTAGCGGAAGCGCGTAAGCATCACCATCACTGCCGCCCATATTATGGCCGCGGCTGGTATGATAGAGGTCGATATGACCGGTGGCGTCCGTATTCTGATGACTATTACTATTCTTCTCGTTATCCCTATCGGCCCTATTATGGTCGGCGCTATGATGATCCAACCTACTATGATCCACGCTATGAGCGTCCGTATTATGGGGGGTATCCCTGGTGGTCGATTTTCTTCGATCGTTAAACAGGGTAGGGAAGAGCAACCTTTCTCTTTGAGAAGAGGGCAGCAATGGGTGTGCTTGAAACACTGAGTTTGGCGATGGGCACGGCCTGGACGTCAGGGATCAATCTGTATGCAACCATTGCGGCCCTTGGCATTGCTGGTAACGCCGGAATGATTCAACTGCCGCCTGATTTGCAAGTGCTGACCAATCCCTTGGTTATCGGCGTCGCGTGCATGATGTACGCCATAGAGTTTTTTGTCGACAAGGTTCCATTGGTCGATAGCGGCTGGGATGCCCTCCATACATTTATCCGCATTCCTGCTGGCGCTATTCTGGCGGCGCGCGCGGTGGGAGACACTCATCCTGCACTGGAGCTGGCGGCGCTCTTGGCTGGCGGCAGCGTGGCGCTGGCGGCGCATGGAACCAAAGCGACCGTGCGCCTCGCTGTGAACGCGAGTCCAGAACCGTTCAGTAATTGGGTTGCGAGCGTCAGTGAAGATATCGCTGCTTTAGGCGGCGTCTGGCTGATCTTTCACCATCCTGTGCTCATGCTACTGTTCGTAGCCCTCTTCACGGCGGTTGCCGTTTGGGTTATTCCGCGGTTGTTCCGTCTCGCGAAGCGTGGATTCCAAGTCTTACGGGCTCGTCTTTGGGGAGACCCTTCCGGCGGCGTTGCGAGTGCTCCTACCGTGACGTCCTCCAGCACGAGCGTCCACTAACGTCGCGCGCCGTCGTGTTGGAAGGCTACAGCCCGTGCTTATTTACGTGTATCCTTTTTACAATAGATTCCTTCTCCCGCCGTACAGGAGAGGGACAAAACGAGAGCCAACATAAGCGAGACCTTATCGAGATGAGAGTGATCCTAAACGCTGACAGCGAACCGCTCTTCTCAGCGAGACAAATGCCACACCAACGCCATTACCCCTGCCAGAAGAAATTGTCCATCAACAAAGATTTCGCCGGCAGCGCCTTTCGGCAGTAACCGTTGGTGATACACCCAGCTCACGCCGCAAATATACGGGACTACCGTAAATAAGAACCCCGCCAGGGGGAGACCATGCCAGGGAAATGTGAGGCCGAGGAGCAACAGCGTCAGGGCAGCGACGACGCTGACCAACACCGTTTTCGTTCTCCGTTTACCAACGACCTTAAAAATTGTTTCCATCCCCATGATTTTGTCGCCCTGCACATCGCGTACGCCGATGAGGGCCGAGCGCAAGAAGACCAGCAAGAACACAAAGCCAAGTACGCCGGCCGCGCGCAGTGAAGAAGTGGAGCCGACTGTCTGGAAAGGAATGATGCCTGCCGCTACGGTCCAACCCAGCGCTGCGCCAATATCTCGAGACGCCGGAAGGTCCTTGAGGCGGCGTATCCCCATGATATGGCGCGCCCAAGACAAAGGAACAAGTTTAGCGCCATACAGCGCTCCAAGAATGCCAAATGCCGCGAGTGCGAGAAATTGATCTGGCCCCAACGCTAAGGCGACTCCCAGCGCCATGATGAGGGAGAGAACGCCCATACCCAACATCACTTGTTGAAAGCGCTGGAAGGAACGCGGCGAGAAAGTTCCCCAGCCGCTGTAGTGAGAACGTTCCTGATAGCGATTCACCGCATGCATGGCAAAGATGAACAACCCCGCCGTAAGCATCAACGGGGTGAGTTCCGTACGCGAAAGCAGAGGCTGGAGTAATAGACTTGCCGCCAGGGTAAGAGAGGCTGCGCCCAGGCCAACATAGACGTTGCTAGCGACCAGAATGCCCATCAGCTGTTTGAGCCACGTGTTAATGCGGCTCGTCGTGGCGGGGTTGAACGCTTCAATCTGTTCGACCACACGGTTAATCATCCACTCTGGAGTGGAGGCGCCGGCGGTGACGCCGACAGCAGTGACGCCGGTGAAATCCTGACTGCTGAGTTCCGCCTCCGTTTCAATATGGAGCACGCGTGGACCTTCTTGCGCTGCTAAGTCCGCCAGCCGGCACGTATTGGCGCTGTGACGTCCCCCAACTACGACCATAAGATCGACACGTTTGGCAAGGTCAATAGTCTCGCGTTGATGATCGCGCGTTGGTTCACAGACGGTGTTCGTCGCGCGAATGACCCTCGCCTTCTGTTTGATGATGTCAACCGTTCGAGCGAATGTATCATCATTTTGCGTGGTTTGCGACACGACGCAGACCTTATCGAACTCTGGCAAACTCTCAGCTTCCTTCTCGTTCGCCACCACAAAGCAACGGCCTGCGGTGTAGCCGCGCAGCCCTACGACTTCCGCATGATGGTCGTCTCCAACAATGACGATATCGTAGCCGTCGTTCCCATATTTCGTGATGATTTTTTGCACCTTCCGTACAAGCGGGCAGGTGGCGTCATAGACTTCAGCGCCGGTGGCGCGCAGTTGAGCAAAGACTTCCGGGCGCACACCGTGCGCGCGGACCAGCACGGTTCCGCCGCGTATATTCGTCGCATCCTCAACGGCATGGATGTTTTGTTCTGTGAGTTCTTCTAACACCTGTGCGTTGTGAATAAGCGGACCAAAGGTTTGCACGGGACCGTCGGTCTTTTTCGCCAGATCCACTGCCTGGTCGAGCGCGCGCCGCACCCCCCAGCAGAATCCTGCAGTTTCTGCAACGAGAATCTTCATCAGTTGACATCCTTTGATGAGACGAGCAGAACTATTATAGAGAAGAAGCGTACAGTTACGAAAGCACAGTCTTTCTTGCCTCTCCACCTGGAGGGTATTATAACCGAACGCACGCGGTCGCTACCTTTTTCCGCAATGCAATAAAGGAATTGGGATAGGTCTACTCTTGTCAGCTCATGTAATTTGCGCCATATGTGGCGCATGCGCACTGCCACAACTCCCCGTCCGCTTTCGCGACTTGCACTGTTAGGCCTTCTGCTGTCGCTGTTGGCTGGGTCCGCCTTGCTGCTGGCTGGTGTCAGCAATCGCTGGCAATGGTTGGATTTCCGTTCTGCTTTAACGCTCTTTCGTTGGGCTGCCTATGGAGGCATTATCGCCGTACTCCTCTCTCTCCTTGGCGTGATTATGGCGCGCCCGGGAAGTGCGCGACGCGGCTTTCCGCTTGCCGTGCTTGGTCTTGTGGTGGGGCTTATTGTGGTGGGTATCCCATGGCGGTGGCAGCATAAGGCGCAGCGCCTGCCGTTCATTCATGACATTACGACTGACCTGGAGAATCCGCCTGCTTTTGTCGCCATTCTACCTTTACGGGCAGGAGCGCCGAATTCTGCAGAGTATGGGGGCCCAGAGGTCGCCGCACAACAACGCGCAGGCTATCCTCGTCTGGGTCCCCTGAATCTTCAGATTCCACCGCAGCAAGCTTTTGCTCATGCTCTGGCAGCGGCGCGTGAGATGGGATGGGAGATCGTCGCCAGCGAACCGCCTGAGGGCCGTATCGAAGCAACGGCGACAACCTTTTGGTTTGGCTTCAAGGATGATGTCGTCGTGCGAGTCACGCCAGTCCACGGCGGGAGTCGCATCGATGTGCGCTCGATGTCGCGCGTGGGACGCAGCGATGTGGGCGCCAACGCTGAGCGGATCACCGCATATCTCGCACGGATTGCCAGAAAGAGCGAGTGATGGCGTGCTCCTGAGGAGCCTGGTCGAACGTCAGTGGACCACACGAAATGGACGAGGCTCTATGAAGAACTGATTCGTTTTGGGTTACAAACGCAAGCCTGGCGCGCCGCTTCGCGACGGCCGGCGCCCACATCATCCAGACGTGAGTAGGGAGTAGCTCGCGACCTGTCGTCAGAAGGAGATCGCGCCGCTTGACAACCGCACCGCCGCTTTGTATTAACAGTTCTCGTACGCTGGTGGTGCAGGGAAGACCGGTGCAAAACCGGCGCGGCCCCCGCCACTGTAACCGGAACGAAAGCCACAGCAAGCCACTGCCCTTTGTCGGGTGGGAAGGCGGCGCAAGTAGAAAATCCGCAGCAAGCGGACATGCCGGAAGTCAGGAGACCTACCCCAGCGGCGCTCTTCAGTGGTCCTCCGGGGTGTGAGGACGGAAGGAAACGAAAGCAGTTTCTTGTCCTCACGCCCAAAGCGTGCTTCGCGCTTTGGGCGTTTTCTTGTGGCTTTCGCCTTTCGCGCTCGCGCGCCCTGCGAGAATTTCCTCCGCTGAAGGGAAGCGTGGAGTGAGCGCGTGGGGCGTCTCATTATCGCTGCGCCACACAGCGGCGCGGGAAAAACGACGATTTGTCTCGGGCTGTTGACCGCCTTCTCTCGACGCGGCGTGCGCGTCCAGCCCTTTAAGGTCGGACCGGATTTCATCGACCCAGGCCTCCATCAGCTGGCCGCGGGCGTGGTCTCTCATAATCTCGACACCTGGATGCTGTCGCGTGAGGAGAATCTCGCGCTCTTCAACGCCTATGCCTGCGGCAAGGATATTGCCCTCATCGAAGGCGTGATGGGACTGTTTGATGGACGTGGAGAAACTTCTGAGCAAGTCCCCTCAGGCAGCACGGCGGAGCTGGCCATCTGGCTCAATGCTCCGGTCGTCCTCGTCATCAACGCCCAAGGTCAGGGGCAAAGCGTCGCCGCCCTTATCAAAGGCTTTGAAGAGTTCCAGCCGCAGCTCCGTATTGCCGGCGTCATTTTTAATCGTGTCGGCGGCGTTCGTCACGTCCGTTTGTTGACCCGCGCGGTTGAGGCTTCCTGCCGCGCCCGCGTGCTCGGCGGCCTCCCGCGTGAAGCGGAGATCGCCATTCCCGAGCGACACCTGGGGCTGCACACCGCCGGCGATTTTCAGGGGTCCGCTGGGTTTTGGAACCGCCTTGCCAGCCTGAGTGCTGAACACATTGATCTTGCCGCCCTGCTCGCGACAGCGAACGCTGCCGGCGCCTGGCCGCAGATTCCGCGCCAGGACGACCTGGGGCTGTCGCCGCCGCGGGTTCGTCTTGGCGTCGCGCGTGACGCCGCCTTTTGCTTTTTTTACCAGGATAACTTTGAGCGACTGCGGCGCGCCGGCGCTGAACTCGTTTTTTTCAGCCCGCTCCTTGACGCTCATCTGCCGCACGGCCTTGACGCCTTGTGGATGAGCGGCGGGTATCCGGAGTTGCATGCTGCGGCTTTGGCTGCAAATGTCACTATGCGTGAGGACATTCGCCGGTTCGCTGCAGCAGGGCGTCCAATCTATGCCGAATGTGGCGGGTTCATGTATCTGTGCGAGACGTTGCACGACCTCGCCGCGACCGCTTATCCCATGGTCGGCGTTTTTC
The DNA here is from genome assembly GCA_035575235.1 of Candidatus Methylomirabilota bacterium. Classification (GTDB taxonomy): domain Bacteria; phylum Desulfobacterota; class Binatia; order Bin18; family Bin18; genus SYOC01. Next base: position 25,081 of record DATLYA010000281.1, on the reverse strand, counting down.
CCTTCGCCGCGCGCATGACCCCACGCCGCCGTGCGCTGGGCTATCGAGAGATCACAGCCGTCTCCGGCAATCCCTTCTTCCCGGCTGGATTGCGTTTGCGCGGCCACGAGTTCCACTATTCTGAGATTGTCGAAAGCGCGCTCAACGCCGAACGCGTCCGCCACACTCTGACGTTGCAGGACAGTAATCACGCGACATGCCGTGAAGGATTCACCATCGGACGGACGCTCGGCACCTACGCGCATGTCCACTTCGGCAGTTGCCCAGACGCCGCCCAGTATTTCGTTGACCGTATTGCCCTCATGCACAATCAGCATCTACCGGTGGAGGCCACCTTGTGTCTGTAGACAAAAATGAACAACAACGGGAGCGGTCGTCGCGCTCTGTCGCCGCAGGCCAGGGGCTGTCGCCGGAAATGTCGAGCCGGGGGCCGCGCGCCTTACGCTCCGGCTTTACGACCGGCGCATGCGCCGCGGCAGCGGCAAAGGCCGCCGCATTAACATTGACGACTGGAGAGGCTCCGGGGGCGGTGGAGGTCAGTCTGCCGAATCGCCAACGCGCGTCCTTCGCTATTGCCCGCACGGTCGCATGGCGCGGCGGAGTGCTCTGCGGCGTCATTAAAGACGCCGGCGATGATCCTGACGTGACCCACGGGGCCGAGATCTGCGCCGGAGTTTTTCCTGCCTCTGCAGGCGCAGGCATCGTGCTTGAAGGCGGAGAGGGAGTCGGGCGGGTGACCAAACCTGGACTTGGCCTGGCTGTCGGTGACTCAGACATTACCGAAGTTCCCCGGCGTATGATCCTGCAGGCAGTAAGTGAAGCGTTACTCGGCGCGGAGTACCCTGGCGCACGAGTGGTGATTACCGTGCCCAACGGGGAAGAGCTGGCCAAGAAGACGCTGCTGGAACGGCTCGGCATTGTGGGCGGCATCGGCATTCTCGGCACCACGGGCATTGTCAAGCCATATTCGACCGCCGCGTTCCGCGCCAGTATCAGTCAGGCTATTGACGTCGCCATTGCCGCAGGCGTGGACGAGGTGGTCTTCACAACCGGCGGTCAGTCGGAGAAATTCGCGCAACGTTTACTGTCTTTGCCTGAAGAGGCGTTTGTCCAGATGGGCGACTTCGTCGGCTTCGCCATGCGCGAGGCTGGACGCAAAGGGCTGCGCAAGGCCACGGTGGTAGGCATGATCGGCAAGCTGTCCAAAATTGCTGACGGCAAGAAAATGACCCATGCCGCCGGCTCTGAGGTGAACCTGGCTATGCTGGCGGAGCTGCTGCGGGAATTGGGCGCGCCGGCGGCGGTAGTTGAGCAGGCGGCGAACGCCAATACCGGACGTCACGCCCTGGAAATCGCCGTCGTTGCGGGTTTCCCTCGCCTTGCCGAGCTGATCTGCGCCCGCGCCGCTCACTATTGCCGGTCGTATGCGCCGCGCCCGATCGAGACCGCAGTGATTCTGACGGATTTCACCGGCAACCCCCTCGGGCAGAGCACGGCAGGAGGCGCTCATGTCCAGTGACATGCAGCAACTCACCGCGCGTGGACGAGCGATCGAGGAAGGCAGCTTTAGCGTGATTGACGCCGAGATCGGTCCGCATTCCTTCGATCCCTCTGAATGGCAAATCGTGCGGCGGGTCATCCACGCGACGGCGGATTTCGAGTTTCGCGAGATCACTACGTTTCACTTACAGGCGGTGTCCGCCGGCATTGCCGCTTTACGGCGCGGCGCCCCGATCATTGCTGATGTGCAGATGATTGAGGCCGGGTTGAATCGCGATCGTTTAGGCGTGTTTGGCTGCGACATTCACAATTTCATCTCTGACCCGGATGTCATTGCTGAAGCCAAAAGCAAAGGAGAAACCCGTGCGGTGATTGCCATGCGCCGGGCGCGCGCCCTGCTCGACGGCGGTATCGCCGCCATTGGCAATGCCCCGACCGCTTTATTGGAAATCAGTCGCCTGGTGCGTGAGGAAGGCATCCGTCCGGCTTTGGTGATTGGGGTCCCTGTCGGGTTTGTCAACGCGGCGGAATCCAAGGAGGAAATGCTCGGGTTACCGGTCCCGGCGATTGTGACCCGAGGGCGCAAAGGGGGGAGCCCTGTAGCCGTGGCGATTCTCCATGCGTTGCTCGCGCTGACGGAGGCCTCGCCTGTCCAACAGGAAACGCCGCCCATGGTTTTTCCGGAGACAAAAAGCCTTGTCATTGTCGGCATCGGCAATGATGGCTTGCCCGGACTTTCCCGTCGAGCAGTGGAGGTGATTTGGAGCGCGGACCTGCTGTGCGGCGGCGAGCGACATTTACGTTTCTTCCCTGCGCATCCGGCGGAGAAATACGTCATTCGCTCGAACCTGTCGGACCTTGCCGCCCTGCTGGCGAGCGCCGGCCGGCGCCGCGCTGTCGTGCTGGCGTCCGGCGATCCCTGCTTCTATGGCGTAGCGCGTTTCCTCATCAAGACGCTTGGGAAAGAGCGGATCACGATTCTCCCCGCGCCCAGCGCCATGCAGGAAGCCTTCGCGCGCCTCAAGGAGCCGTGGGATGATGCGTTGCTGCTCAGCGTGCATGGGCGATCACAGGAAGGAGTGGTCAACGCTGTCCGCGCTCACGACAAGGTCGCGCTTTTTACCGACTCGACGAACTCTCCTCCAGCTATTGCGCAGGCGCTCCTTGCCGCTGGCGTCACTGGGTATGTCGCCTATGTCTGCGAGAATCTTGGCGCGCCTGAGGAACGCGTGCGCGCGTTCGAGCTGTCCGCCTTAGCAGAAGCGACCGATATTGCTCCATTAAACACGTTAATCTTGCTACGGGAGACTCGCCTATGACGCGCTGGAGTCCTGGCATTCCTGATCATCTTTTTTTTCAACGCAAGCCTGAAAAAGGGCTCATTACCAAGGCGGAAATCCGAGTGCTCAGCCTCGCCCGTCTGGCGCTTAGGGAGTCCGCCATCGTGTGGGATATTGGCGCGGGCTCCGGCGCGGTGGCGATTGAGGCGGCGCTCCTCGCGCCTCAAGGGCGCGTCTTCGCCGTCGAGAAAAACGCCGCCGATGCGGCGATCATGCGCCGAAACATTGAGAAGTTTCAGGTCAACAACGTCACTGTTATCGAAGGACGCGCGCCGGAAGCCTTGGCGCGCATCACTGACGAGCCTGAGGCGGTGTTTATTGGCGGCAGCGGCGGTGAAATGGCCGAGGTGATCCAGGTCTCGCTTGCCCGCTTGCCCGACGGCGGTCGGCTGGTGATTAACGTCGTCACCATTGATAACCTGGCGGCGGCGACCCAAGCCTGTAAGGACAGCGGCTACCCCTTCGAGGTGACCTTGTTGCAGGCGGCGCGCAGCAAGCCCATCCTCGATCTCATCCGGTTTGATGCTTTGAATCCCGTCTTTCTCATCAGCCTGGTGAAAGATCGGACGCCTCAAGAACGCGAACCGCAGGAGGATGTATGACTCAGAGCTGTGGCGTGTTCTATGGCGTCGGCGTCGGGCCGGGCGATCCGGAATTACTGACGCGCAAAGCCGAACGGGTGCTCCGCACGGTGGATGTCATCTGTTATCCGGCCTGCAAGCCGGGAGCCTCTAGCTACGCCTTTGGCATTGTGAAGGAGGTGCTCGACCGGGAGCGCCAGACCGTGCATGGGCTCGTCTTCCCTATGGAAAAAGACTTTGCCCGACTCATCCCGATCTGGCGCGACTCCGCTCAGGTGATCGTCACCCATCTGCTGGCGGGGAAACACGTCGCGTTCATTACCGAGGGCGATCCCATGCTCTATTCTACTTTTCTGCATGTGTACGACATCATCGCCGCCGAGCACCCGTTCATCCCTGTGGAGGTCATTCCAGGGGTCTCGTCTATCAGCGCCGGCGCCGCCGCCGGACTCATGCCGCTGGCGCAGGGAGAGGAAAAAATTGCGGTCATTCCCGCGACCTACCGCCTGAGCGAGATCCGCGCGACTCTGGAACAGTTTGACACTATCGTCTTGATGAAGGTCGGCTCGGTTTTTGAGCAGGTCTTTGTCCTCCTGGAGGAGCTGCAACTGCTCGACCAGGCGCTGCTGTTCAGCCGAATTGGCGAACGAAAAGGGTTCGTCACGCGCGATCTTGCCGCCTATCGCGGCAGGCGGCTGGGCTACTTGACAACCGTCTTGGTCAAAAAAGACACGCCGCGCGCCTGGAGCGGGGAGGGCGAGACCGTATGAAGGCGTTTCCTCCCAAAGAGCGTCAAGGCGTCTACCGGGCGATTTTCAGCCGCCGGGATGTGCGTGCATTCCGGCCTGATCCGGTTCCGCCCGCGCTCCTCGCGCGCCTGTTGCACGCCGCCCACCATGGGCCATCGGTCGGTTTTATGCAGCCCTGGAATTTTATCGTGATCACTGACGCCGCGGTCAAGCGGCAGGTGCACGCCCTGGTGATACAAGAGAAAGAACGGGCTGTGAGCGACTTCCAGGGCCAGCGCAGGAACGTGTACCGCAGCCTCAAACTCGAAGGAATTCTTGATGCGCCCGTCAATCTCTGCGTGACCTGCGACCCCGCCCGTTTCGGTCCTGGCGTGATCGGTCGTCACGCCATTCGTGAGACGGACTTCTTCAGTGTCTGTTGCGCCATCGAGAATCTCTGGCTGGCGGCGCGCGCCGAGGGAATTGGTGTCGGGTGGGTGAGCATCCTGCGCAACGAAGAGCTGCGCGACATTCTTGCCATCCCGCAGCAGATTACGCCGGTCGCGTACCTGTGCGTCGGCTACCCTGCCGGGTTCACCGATCGTCCCATGCTGGAGGCCATAGGTTGGGCGCCGCGGCTCGACCTCGCCGACCTGATCTATATGAATGCGTGGGGCCGAAGCGAGGGGCGAGAGACGTTGATCGCGCATCTGCAAAGGGGAGCTGTTAAGTGAGCGGGATGGTGTATTTTATCGGCGGCGGGCCGGGTGATCCTGAACTGTTAACCCTCAAAGCAAAGCGGGTGATCGACGCCGCCGACGTCATCATTTTCACCGGCTCACTCCTGGGCGAGCAGTTGTTCTACAACGTCAAACCTGACGCTCAGGTGCTCGACAGCGCAACGATGCATCTGGAGGAGATTACCTCTCGGATGATCTCGGCGTCGCAGTCCGGACAGACTGTCGCTCGGGTGCATTCCGGCGACCCAACCATATTCGGCGCGATCCATGAGCAAATGGTGATGCTTGAACACGCGCGGGTTCCGTATGACGTCATTCCTGGCGTCAGCTCGGTCTTTGCCGCCGCCGCTGCGCTGAAGACGGAACTGACGATCCCTGAAGTTTCCCAAACCGTCATTCTCACTCGTACAGAGGGGCGGACGCCCATGCCGAACGGCGAGCAGCTACATGACCTCGCTCGTCATGGCGCAACGATCGCGCTCTACTTAAGCGCCCAACTGATGGCGAGCGCCGTTCACGAGCTGTTGACGAGTTATGCGCCGACCACGCCGGTCGCTGTGGTGGCCAACGCGAGTCTGCCCCATCAACAGATTGTGCGCGGGAGCCTGGCTGACATCACCGCAAGAGTACAAGAAGCGGGCATCCGCGCCCAGGCGATGATTCTGGTGGGTCCGGCGCTTGACCCCGCGATTAAGACGACGGCGGCAGAGAAAAAATCCCGTCTTTATGATTGCACCTTTACGCATGGTTTCCGTCGAGGAAGGCGCGATGGGAACTGAAAGGTGGAGAGACACCTGTGTGCATTGATGGCGAGATTTGGGAACGCAGTCAGACTGCGAAGAATTTGTACGCCTCTCAGCCCCCTTTTGAAAAAGGGGAGACGGAAAGGCTCCCTCTCGCAAAGGGGGCCGCACGCAGCACAGGGGGATCTGTGTCAGGCTCCGCGACAATTTTGGACGGTCTACTCTAGATCAAGCTCATGAGCTTCAAAGGAGTACGCTATGAGCACAGAGACACGCGGCAAGTTGTTTTTGGTCGGCTTCGGGCCCGGTGGGCATGAGCATCTTACTTTTCGCGCCCGCCAGGTGATTGCCGAGAGCGAGGTCGTGATCGGCTACTCGACCTACATCAAGTTGATTGCCGATCTACTCGACGGCAAGGAAGTGATTCGTAAAGGGATGACTGAAGAACTGGACCGCGCCACTGAAGCTATCGATCTGGCGCGCTCCGGCAAGACGGTGGCGCTGGTATCGAGCGGTGACATCGGCATCTACGGCATGGCCGGGCCCACGTTTGAGTGTTTGCGCGAGTGCGGCTGGCAGCCTGGAGATAACCCTGATGTCGAAGTCGTCCCAGGCGTCACCGCGCTTTCCGCCTGTGCGTCACTGCTAGGGGCGCCGCTTATGCATGATTTTGCTGCTATCAGCCTCTCGGACCTCCTCACCCCGTGGCCGGTGATTGAGCGGCGGATTGAAGCGGCCGCTGCCGGAGATTTTATCATTGCGCTGTACAATCCCCAATCAAAACGCCGCACCTGGCAATTGAGCAAGACGCAGCAAATTCTCTTGCGCTATCGAGTCCCCACTACACCTGTCGGCATCGTCAAGAGCGCCTACCGCAAACTTCAACACATTGTAATTACTGACCTGGCCCATATGGTGGAGTATGACATCGGCATGCTGACGACGATCCTGATCGGCAACTCCAACACTGAGGAGTTCGCCGGTCTCATCGTGACGCCGCGTGGGTATGCGAACAAGTATGACCTGACGACCCACAATACGTTGCCAGGGCAGACGCCGGGGCTGTCCCTACGGGTCGGCGAAGCGTTGCCAGGAGAACCCAAATGAGAAGCGCCGCGATTACGCTCACCCGTCAGGGAGTGGACCTGTGCCGTCGCATTGAAGGCGCGTTCCCTGGCACGGTCGTGTATGTATCCGACAAATATGACACCCTGGCGCCGCGTCACTGGCGACGCTTCGACGGCAAACTCGCCCCGCTCGTTGCCGAGATCTTCGGGCAGTATGAAGCCCACATTTTTGTCATGGCGACGGGCATTGTGGTGCGCATGATCGCTCCCTACATTGCCGACAAGCGCTACGATCCGGCAATTGTCGTCATAGATGTCGCCGGTCGTTTTGCTGTCAGCCTGTGCTCCGGTCACCTAGGGGGAGCCAACCAACTCGCCCGCGAGCTTGGCGCCGCATTGGGAGCGATTCCGGTCGTCACCACCGGCACTGACGTGAATGACACGCTTGCCCCAGATCTGCTCGCCAAAGAGTTAGGGGCTGAAATCGAGAACTGGGACGCCCTCAAAACAGTCAGTGCAGCCCTCGTGGATGGAGAACGGGTCGGTGTGTATGCAGACTCCTGCGTCTCACTGCCTGACCTCGGCCGTTTCGCGGCAAAGAACGTGTGGCGCGTCGGCTCGCCTGCAGAGTTAGAGACAGATTGTCGCGCGGGCGTCGTCATCTCTCACTCTACCAATTTGCCGTTGCCGCAGTCGGCGCCGATCGTCATCATCCGTCCGAAGACCCTCGTCGTCGGGATTGGCTGCGACCGTGGTGTGACAGTCGAAGAAATCGAAACAGGGATTGATCACGTCTTTACTGACCATCACCTGGCACGCACCAGCATCCGTAATCTTGCTACCTACGTCTTGAAGAAGGACGAGGAAGGATTGCTCGCGTTCGTCCAGCGGCATCGTCTGCCGCTGGAGTGGTATGAAGCGCTGGAGATCAACCGGGTTGCTGATTTGATCCCGAATCCATCTGATGTTGTCTACAAATTTATTGGCGTGGTGGGCGTTGCCGAACCTGCGGCGCTGCTCAGCGCCAATGCCCGGCAGTTGTTGGTCGAGAAGGTCAAACGCGGTCGCCTGACGCTGGCCGTGGCCGTGGTTTCTCCACTGCGGAGCGAAGGATGAGCGCGATCGTTTTGGTGGGACACGGCAGCCGCGTACCGGCGGCGAACCAGGAATTTCTCCGTTTCGTGGCGCTCTTCCGTGCAGCAACGAGCCTGCTTGTCGAGCCGGGGTTTGTCGAGCTCGCGGAGCCGACCCTGCCGCAAGCGCTCGCACGCGCAGCCGAGTCTGGCGCTCGTGAGGTCGCTGTTCTGCCATTTGTATTATTCGCCGCTGGGCATGTGAAGTCAGATATTCCCCTCCATATTCAAGCGGCGCGCACGCGTTACCCACGTGTGCGTTTCGTGCAAGGAGCGCCGATCGGTCTGCATTCCTCTGTACTCGAAATTCTGAGCGATCGTGTCCGTGAAGCACAGCGCAATACAACGGAGCGGGCTGACGAAGAGACTGCTATCTTGTTGGTCGGGCGGGGCTCAAGCGACCCGGATGCCAACAGCGATCTCGCCAAGCTTGGACGGTTATTCTGGGAAGGACGGGCATTCGCTGCGCTGGAAAACGCGTTCTGCGGAGTCGCACGGCCCTTGGTTCCTGAAGGGTTACGTCGCCTGGCTCGCCTGCGACCGAAACGCATCATCCTCGTGCCCTCTCTCTTCTTTGCTGGCGTGCTCGAAGAACGCTTGCGAGCCAATATTGCCGAATTTCGCCGGAGTACCCCCTGGGTCGAGGCACTACTTGCGAGCCCAATCGGCGTGGACCCACGCCTGATTGACATTGTTCTTGATCGCCATCGCGAGGCCCTAAACGGAACCGCCACCATGACCTGCGACCTGTGCAAATACAAGGTGGCTCTGACCGGGTTTGAAGATGAGGTTGGTGGAGAGAAGGCGCTCCTGCGCTCGATCCGCCATGCCACACTGACAGCTGCACCAACACAGAGCCACGCCCATGCGCCGATCCGTAAACACCTGCTGATCTGCGTCAACAGCGAATGTGTGGCGCAGGGCAGCGCCGCCCTGGTAGCCTCGCTGCGCCAGAAGCTGAAGCATCGCAACCTCGACGTGAGCGTGCAGACCACCAAAACCAGCTGCCTACGCCGCTGCGGCGATGGACCTCTGTTGGTCGTGTACCCAGATGGCGTCTGGTATCGCCGCGTATGCCCACAAGATCTGGATGAAATAGTTGACCAGCACCTCTGTGCGGGCCGTCCGGTCGGACGATTACTTGACCAACTGCTGACGCCATAGAAAGAGGAGGGCCTTCTGATGGCATGTGATGAGATTGCCGGGTTGCGCCTGGCGTTAATGAACCTGCTCGGGGGCGATCGTCAGGGTGAGCGCCAGCATGAAGAAGCCGAGCTCGGCAACGCGCTCCGCCGCGAAGGGCCGATCAAGAGCCTTGCCACAGCCCGCACGTTGACAGAGATTACCCAACAGTTTGAAGCGGCCATCGTCGAATTAGAACAACGTCAGGCTGAAATGACGCTCCAGGATGAGAAGTTTCACTATATGCGGACGCTAGTGGTTGCGGTGAAAAGTGCAGAACTGACGTTCCGACGCCTGCAGGCAGATCTGGAATACTTTTACCGCAGTCTGGAAGAAGTCCACGACCTGATTCATGAAATCTACCCGACCGAGTAACAAAGGAAACACAACTGATGAAGCAAGCAAAGATACAGCCCTACACTCGCCATCTGCTCGTGTGTACGGGTCCGCGCTGCGCGCCGGAGACGTCCGAGCAGCTCTTTGAATCCTTGGGCGAAAAACTCAAAGCGCACGGGCTCACCTCCGGCGCTCTACGCGTCAAACGTACGCGCTCACACTGCTTCGCCGTCTGCAAAGAAGGACCGATTGTGGTGGTATACCCCGAAGGCGTCTGGTACTGCACAGTCACTCCCGAGGTCATGGATCGCATCATTATCGAGCACCTGAAGGGCGGCGTTCCAGTGCAAGAGTATATATTTCACCAAGCAGAAGTCGCAAAGCAGCTCAGTAACTCAAAGTGAGAGATGACCTATGCGAGAAGAACGCGGCTTGATTCTGCTCAATACGGGGAACGGTAAAGGAAAAACCACGGCAGCGATCGGCGTTGCCTTTCGTGCGCTCGGCCACGGCCTGCGGGTGGGTATGCTGCAGTTTATCAAAGGCAAGTGGAAAACTGGCGAACGGAAGTTGGGCGAACACACAGCAGGTCTGACGTGGCTTACCATGGGTCGAGGATTTACCTGGGAAAGTGAAGACCTTGGACGCGACCGGGAGGCGGCACGCACAGCCTGGAAGACGGCGCAGGAGTGGCTCTCAGGAGATGTTTTTGACATCGTGATTCTCGATGAGATCACCTACGTAGTGAACTACGGCTTTGTTCGCGTCGGAGAAGTCGTGGCAGCACTGCAGAACCGGCGCACTGGGCTGCATGTGATTCTCACTGGCCGTGCAGCGCCGCCTGAACTGATCGCAGTCGCTGATCTGGTGACTGATATGCATCCCGTTAAGCATCCCTACCAGGATGGCGTACGCGCCCAGAAGGGAGTTGAATTTTGAAGACTTCACTCCCGCTGCACCCGGCACGACCACCACCTCCAGGCACGGCGCAAGAGGAAGAAGAAGCATACAGAGTCTGTGGTTTTTCACCGCTTCAGGTGCCCGATACGGGGAAAAGGGAAGCCGGTGTGAATCCGGCGCGGTCCCGCCACTGTGAATGGGCGAGTCCTCCCGCAGTTCAGCCACTGTCTTTTTGATGGGAAGGCGCGAGGAGGACGTTGAGGTGCGCATCCGCCTCTAGACCCATAAGTCAGGAAACCTGCCTGAAGTGTAACCCCCGCCTCTCCGTGGAGAGAGAAAGGATACGAGAGATGAAAAAAATTCTCTGGGCACTCCCGGCCCTTGTGTTGCTATATTGTTCTTTCTGGCCAGCCACGAGTGTGGTGGCCGATGAATCCCCCCAGGAAAGCCAGCCAAGCAATCCAGCACAGTCCTCGGCGGCGCCGCAATCGCCGTCTTCGTCAGTCAAGTCAATGCAAACTTTCAGTGCACCAGAAGTCCTTGTCACAGCGACAAAAACAGCAGAGCCGACAACACAGACGACAGTAGCCGCCGATGTCATTACCCAAGAACAAATCCAAGAACGGCAGCAAACCGATGTCTTGCAATTGCTCCGTGATGTGCCTGGCTTGACGATCGTGCAAACCGGCGCGCGGGGAGGAACCACCTCACTCTTCACGCGCGGCGGCGAGTCCGACTACAACCTCGTTTTGATCGACGGGGTCAAGGTCAACACGGCCGGCGGTTTCTATGACTTCTCGGATCTGACCGTCACCGATATTGAGCGCATCGAGATCGTGCGCGGGCCGCAAAGCGCGCTGTATGGTTCGGATGCGATCAGTGCTGTGATTCAGCTCTTTACCCCACGTGGCGAGGGACCTGCGCACGGCTCCTTACGTTTTCGCGGCGGCAATTACAACACCTTTGAGGAACATGGCAAGGTGGCCGGAGGGACAGACGCGTATGGGTATTCCCTCGCTTTTGGCCGGATTGACACAGAGGGATTTCTACCAGTTAATAATAGCTACAGCAACACTACCCTGGCCTCGCGCTTTGATTGGAACGGCATTCCAGAGGTGGAGCTCACCACAACCTTGCGCTATACCGACGGTCGGTTCCATTTTCCCACTGAGTCGGCGGGAGATCGCTTTGATCCGCTCGATCCGCGGCAATACCAGGACCGGCGGCGGTTGGTGATCGGCCCTCGTCTGGTCTATCAGACGTTTCCCTGGTGGCGACAAACATTGCAGCTGGGCTACTCCCAGCAATGGAGCACGTATCGTGATCCCAAGGATGCGAACGATTTTGGAGCCTTCGTCAGTCACAATAGTGAGTATCGCTTGTCAGCGGATTATACCTCAACCTTCTTCCTCCCCGCCGTCTTACAGGTCATTCCAACGTTGACTCTAGGAGGATACGGCGAACTCGAACACCTTGACCAAAGGTCCAACTTTGCGGGCTCGGTGGCGCGTATCGGTCCGAGTCGCAATGCTCAGTCGTTCTACTCTCAATTGCTGCTCCAATGGCAGGATCAGCTCTTTGTGACCTCCGGCTTTCGCCTGGATGACAGTTCGGTCTATGGCGCGCACGTCAATCCTCGGGCTTCAGCCGCCTATGTGGTTCCGCGGCTTCAGACCAAACTGCGCGGCGGGTATGGCGAGGGGCTGAAGGCGCCAAGTTTTATTGAAAACTATGGCGCCGGTAGTCCGTTTGTCATCGGTAATCCCAACTTAAAACCCGAAGAGTCAACCAGTTGGGAAGTCGGCGTCGATCAGCCACTGGCGCTGGCGGCCTTTGCGGCGGAGCTGAGCCTGACCTACTTCTCAGCAGACTACAAAAACCTGGTGGCCTTCGTATCTGGTCGCACGCCAAACTTTCTCAATATCCAAAGCGCGCGGGCAAAAGGGGTTGAGGTCGGGGTGCGGACCTTTTTGAGCGAGGATCTGTCGGTTGCTGGAACCTATACCTCGTTGGATACAAAAGTGATTGACGCGGGGCCGTCGGGCGGTACGCTGTTCGTGCGCGGCAAACCGCTCCTGCGGCGACCAGAAAATTCCGGCGCCTTTCTCGTGAACTACGGTCGCGACAGACTCAACGTGAACTTGACCTTCACCTTCAAAGGACACGCGGTTGACCGGGACTTTCACTCAGACTTCAACGGCAAACGCGTACGGTTGAGCGGCTACACCAAAGCGGATCTGGCTTTGTCCTATCGCGTACTTGAGAACCAAGGGGGTATGCGCAGTCTGACAATCGAGAGCCTGATGCAGAACCTTTTTGACCAGGATTACGAGGAAGTCTTCGGTTTCTCCACGATAGGAGCGAATTTCTTGTTGGGCTTTCGTGCGGAGTTCTGATGCCAACGATCAGCGACAAGGTGCTGTGGAAGATTGGAGGCGGGTTAAGCCTCACGCTTGTGATAGGGTTCGTCTATCGTTCGCATGTGATCCTGGGAGACTTCGCGCCTCCGGTCTTTCCGCCGCAACGGATTGTCTCTCTCAACCTGGCCGCAGACGAAATCCTGCTCGCGCTGACACCACCAGAACGCATTGCTGCTCTCACCTATCTGGCCGATGATCCTACGTACTCGAATGTGACGGCGGAAGCGCGTGCCATCCCGCACAAAGTGAGAGCCAACGCCGAACAGGTCCTTGCTCTGCAGCCAGACATGATCATCGTGTCCGCACACACCAACGCTGCTGTCAAAGCGCTCCTGCGTACGACGGGTGTCTCTCTGCTCGAACTCCACCAATTTGCGTCTCTGGCTGATGTCCAGCAAAACATCCTAGATATCGGCCAAGCAGTGGGAGAAGCAGACAAGGCGCAAGCGCTGGTTGCGATGATGGAACGGCGGTTCCAGGAGGTGCAACAACGAGTGGCAGGCTCTCCACAGCCTCGGGTCTTGTATTACGCTGCGGGAGGATTCGTGTTGGGCAAGGGCACGACGATGGACGAGATGATCGCCTATGCTGGCGGGCGCAATGCGGCGTTAGAAGCTGGCGTCCAAGGAGGAAAGAAAATATCGCAAGAGAAAGTTGTCGCGCTCAATCCCGCCATCATCTTGGTGAGTGGTGAAGTTGGTCAAGAAGGACTGCGAGAGCTATTGCTCGCTGACCCTATGTTGCAAGAGGTGGAAGCGATCCGTACGGGGCGCGTTTATGCAATCCCTCGCGCGTACACCAGCACGGTCTCTCACTATGTCGTGAAGTGTGTAGAGGCAATTGCCCAAGTGCTGCATCCTGATGCCTTTCCTAATGGGGAGAATCATTTATGAGCACGTCGGCGACTACGTGGCCTCTGACGATCAACTCAACAGATGCGCCTCGACGCCGTTGGCCGTTGTTTGTCTGTCTCGTGTTGCTTTTAGGGTCTATCACTATTGCCTCTTCACTTGGAGCAGTGACGCTTCCGCTTGACACCACGGCGCGGCTGCTGGCGAAAGGCATTGCCGGTTTGCCCTTTGCCGGCGAAGAACGGGCGCAAGCCGCCATTATCTACTTGATTCGGTTTCCCCGCGTACTGGCGGCGGCGTTGGTCGGCGCAGCACTGGCGCTGTCCGGCGTGATCATGCAAGGGTTGTTTCGCAATCCTCTAGCTGATGGGGGGATTATTGGCGTATTGAGCGGCGGTGCTGTCGGGGGAGTAATTGTCATTAGCCTGGGGCTAGCGGCGACCTCCTTTATTGCCATTCCCTGCGCGACTTTTATCAGCGCGCTCTGCACCGCGTTTGCGGTCTACTTCTTCTCTACACGCCAAGGACGCACGCTGCTCACGACTTTATTGTTAGTAGGGATCGCAGCAAACTCAGTGCTAGCCTCACTCACCTCATTGATCCTCAGCCTGTCTCCGGATTATGAAGTCTCGCGGCAAATGCATTTCTGGCTTATGGGTGGGTTGGATGGTCGGGGGTGGTTGCATGTGCAAATGGTGTTGCCGTTTCTGTTGGTGGGGCTGCTGCCTGCTCTATTGTTGAGCCGTGATCTCAACGTGTTGTTGTTAGGAGAAGAGACGGCGATGACGCTGGGGCTCAATGTGGAACTGATGCGACGCATTCTCTTAGCGTTATCTGCGTTGTTGGCGGGAGCGGCAGTGGCGATCGGCGGTACGGTCAGTTTTGTCGGGTTGGTAATTCCGCATATCATGCGACTCATCGTCGGGCCGGACCATCGGCTGTTACTGCCAGCGGCAGCGTTCGGCGGCGCGATCTTTCTCGTATGGTGTGATTTGCTGGCGCGCACTCTAGCGCCGACAGAGGAGTTGCGCTTAGGAATTATCACCGCTTTCATTGGCGGTCCGTTTTTCCTTCATTTGCTACTCCGTGAAGAGAGACGGCGTAAGGAGTCCGTATGACAACGCAGACAGGGTTTCGTGTGACGGATATTGCCTATACGACTGACCATAAACTGATCCTTCAGGACATTTCCTTTGATGTCTCCCCTGGGCAGTGTGTCGGTATTCTTGGCCCCAACGGAGCCGGGAAATCAACGCTGCTCCGCCTCATGGCGGCGACCTTGTCGGCGTCAGCAGGAACAATTCTTCTGGATGGTCGCGCCTTGTGTCAGTGGCCGGCGCGAGAGCGTGCCCGACGTCTGGCCTTTGTGCCGCAGCGTACGGAGCAGACGTTTCCTTTTTGCGTGCGAGAGATTGTTCTGATGGGGCGCACTCCTTACTTGAAGCGATGGCAAAACGAAGGTGAGGAGGATTGGCGGATCGTTCAGGAAGCCATGGCGCTTACGGATACCGCTCATCTTGCTGAGCGGGAGGTGAACACTCTCTCTGGCGGGGAGCTGCAGCGTGTAGCGATTGCTCGCGCTCTTGCTCAACATCCCACTTTTCTTCTGTTGGATGAGCCAACCGCCAGTCTGGACCTGCGCCACCAGGTAGACATTGTGCAGCTCCTCCGAAGCCTCGCCCGTCAAGGGATAACTGTTGTCACTGTTTTACACGATCTGAACCTGGCGCTGGCGGCGTGTTCTCTTGTTCTCTTACTGCATCAGGGCGCTCTCCACGCGGTGGGGCCGCCCGCCGTCGTCCTCACTGCTCAGACCGTACGGGCGGTGTTTGGGGTTGAAGTGCTCTTCGGACACCATCCAGTCACCGGCGCACCCTATCTCATTCCCTTCCCCCTTCAGACGTCAGGAGGAATATGAACGCGAGAAGTCTGATGATCATGGGAACTGCCTCCGATGTGGGGAAAAGCGTGATGGCGACCGCGCTCTGTAGGATTTTTGCCCGCGCCGGGATACGGGTTGCGCCCTTCAAGTCGCAGAATATGTCGAACAATGCGGCGGTGTGTCCCGGCGGCGGCGAGATCGGGCGCGCGCAAGCCGTCCAGGCGGAAGCCTGCGGATTAGAACCTACGGTAGATATGAACCCTGTGCTCCTCAAACCGGAGAGCGAGGTTGGCTGTCAGGTGGTGATCCGCGGGCAGGCGCGGTTCCACATGCGCGCGCATGAACACCAGCGCTACCGGGCTGAAGCCTGGCCGGAAATCGTCGCCAGTTATCGCGCGCTGGCCGCGCGTTTTGAATTGGTCGTTATTGAAGGCGCTGGCAGCGCCGCAGAGATTAATCTGCGGGCGCGCGACATAGTGAACTGGACGATTGCTGAGCTGGCGGATGCGCCGGTGCTGCTGGTCGCGGATATTGATAAGGGCGGCGTTTTTGCATCATTAGTCGGCACGATCGAACTGCTGTCCCCTGCCGAGCGACAACGTGTCAAAGGTTTCTTGATTAACAAATTTCGCGGCGACATTCGCCTGTTGGAAAGCGGGCTGCGTTTGCTTGAAGAGCGTACGGGGATTCCGGTGTTCGGGGTGGTACCCTATCTTCGTGAGTTGCGTATTCCCCAAGAAGACGCTGCGATACTTGACGCCACAACCGCACGCCCAGGAGAAAAGCCGCTCGCCTTTGGTGTCGTGCGCCTGCCGCGCATCTCGAATTACACCGATTTTGCTCCGCTTGAGCTTGAGCCTGATGTGGCTGTCCATTACGTGAGCGATCCGGAAAGTGTCCCTCGACTTGATGTGGTGTGCCTGCCCGGCAGCAAAAGCACGGTGGCAGACCTGCAATGGCTGCGTCGCGCTAGGTGGGAAACCTATCTGACGCGCCACGTGCGCGACGGAGGATGGCTCGTGGGGATCTGTGGCGGCTATCAAATGTTGGGGCAGGACATCCTCGACCCGCACCACGTTGAGAGCGCCGCTGCTGAAACGGTTGGTCTCGGTTTCCTTGACGTAGTGACGACGTTTGCACGTGAGAAAATTACGGCTCAGGTAGAAGGAGCTGGGCTTGGCTCCGGGCCGCCGGTCTCTGGCTACGAAATTCATGCTGGCCGTGTGACGCGACAAGGCGCCGCTTTGCCGCTCCTCCGTCTCACGATGCGAAATGGACAACCCATCAACGAGCTGGAAGGCGCGCACTCTCTAGAGGGTCGAGTATGGGGGACAGCGATACATGGACTGTTCGACAACGCTCTGTGGCGGCGACAGTTTCTTGATCGCGTGCGTGTGGGGAAGGGGTTAACTCCGCTCGTGGCGACTGCGACTCCAGACGCTTTGACATATCGACTACGGGGATATGACCGGTTCGCTGATCTCGTAACGGCTCATGTCGATCTTGCTCGTATTTTTGCACTGGTCACAGGCAGAAAGGGAGGATGACGAGAGGGTTCGCTCAGCTCCCGCGCGGTCAACCACCTGCCCGACAGGGCTGGTGAGGGCGATCTGTCGGGCCCGAGGCTACCGGACTGCCGCAAGCAGATCGTCCACGGTGTGATTCGCGCCACTGAACTCTTTGACGACTGTCCCATCTCGATCAATCACGCACGTGAGCAGTCGATGTTCGATGACGCCGTCTGCGCCGGCTTGATAATCTGCGCCGAAGGCGGCGGCGGTCATCATGATGTCTCTGGTGCTGCCAGTGAGAAATTTCCATCCCGCCGTATTGGCCTCATATCGCCTGGCGTACTCTTTGAGCACCTCGGGAGTGTCATGCCGGGGATCGATGGTGATGGACACCAACATCACCTCTTTGCCCAGCCGAGCGCCCAATTGTTTTTGCAACTGGGAAAATTTGAGCGAGAGCAGGGGGCATGGTCCCGGGCAGCGGGTGAAAATAAAGTCAAGCAAGACAATTTTTCCCCGTAGACTGGAGAGCGTCACTGTTTGTCTATCTTGGTCCGTGAGAGCAAAATCTGGAGCAGGGTAGGGTGCAAAGTCCGGCGCGGCATTCTCAGACGACGCCTCTCGCCGGGCGGCGGATTCTTGCGCCGAGCACTGACGCGTGGCGATGCTGCCCACTACAAAAACAGCCGCGATGCAGAGGAGCCGCTGAACAGTAGATGTCGTGTCATTGCTCACGGCGTACCATTTCCACATCGCGGAGCAGCCGATCAAAATCTTCCTGGTCCATGCCATGGTAATAGCCTCGAATATGAGAAGTAGAGTCAATAAGAACGAGCCGGTCGCTATGGACAATCGGTTCTGTGGCGGAAGTGTGCGAATCCGCCGGCGCCTTGGCGACGGCGAGATGAAAGCCTTGCGTGATAAGGTGGGTGACGACTTCGATCGGGCCGGTCAAGAAAAACCAGTAGCCAGGATCAGCATGATAGCGCTTTGCATATTCTTGCAACCGTTCCGGCGTGTCCCATTCCGGATCAACGCTGAATGAAATCAAGCGTACTTGCCGTCCTGCCGGGTGTTTCTGCAGATGTTGTTGGAGCGCGGCCATACGCGTTGACAGCAGCGGACATATCCCCTGACAGCGCGTAAAGATAAAATCCGCTACCCACACAGAACCGGCGAGATCAGCGCGTGATACGGTCTTGCCGCTGCGTTCGATCAGCTGAAACTCCGGCGCTTCCCCTAACATCGGCAGTCCTGACGAGGCGAGACCTCCGGTCACGGCGCGGAAGATCAGCCAGCTTCCTACTCCCATCAATATGGCCAGGATGGCAATAAGCATGAGCCATTGGGTGAAGGAAAAGGAATGGCCTGGTGGAGGAGAAGCTGGTTGCTTAGACATGATTCATCTCATGAACTACAGTGTCACAGGGAAGCCCGGATTGCGACACCATGCTGCGGGCGTCAAAGCGTATATAAGCAGACTACATCGAACCATGCGAGATTGGCGCCTTCAGATGTCACCCTGAGCGCAGCAAAGGGTTGCACAAGGTCAGATGCCTCACTGCGCTCCGTATGGCCATACTGAACGGTTCCGTCGCACCGAGTACGAAGGTATGTGGTCTGATTTAGCGCAGTTGAACATTGGGGAGCCGGCGGAGGGCATTGGGAACACCGTCCTTCCCGCGTGCCCCCAGCGACACGGGCAAGAGGTGTGTAACGCGAGGGATATGTCCGCCAGCGCCAGGTCCTCCCCGGAATTACCAGAAAGCGGTGATGCCCCCTTCATGGTTCGTACTGTCTGAAGAGTACGGGACCACGCTTCCACTGCGCGGCATAAAGATCAAGGTAGAATGGCAAGCGCGATGTCATACTTCTCTCCTCTCATCGTTGTAGGGGCACGGCGCGCCGTGCCCCTACGAGGGCTAAAACAGATTAAACCTGTATGAAACGCCCGAGGTGAAATTCCAGTCCGAGGTGAGCTGAATGCCGTTGACCCGCCGATAGGCGGCGACCTGCACGAGAGCGTAGACGGCGAGCGTATCCGTCAGGTGATAACGTAGTCCGGGGCTTAAAAAGATCTCCTCTCGACCACTGTCTGCGTGCTCGACCCCAGGCGCATGGCCTACGTCGTCGCGGTCGCGGTAGTGGAAGTTGACTTGGGCCAGCAGATCCAGCTTGCGCAGAATCGGGTAGGAGACGCCGAAGTTTAGAAAGAGCTCTCCCCCAGGCCTGTAGCCAAATTTCCCCACGCCAATCGGAAAACGGCCTAAAGCCGTAAAAAAGAGAGGGGCGAGCGCCGTTTCTCGTCTGAGTGTGGCGACGGAAAAACTTTGTACGTAGGAAAGCCCGACAATGCCATCCCAGGACCCGTTGCCCGGTTGAAGGGTGAGTTCGGCTCGCTCTCCGCTGTCGTTGCGGACTGTGGTGCGCCCGGTCGGCAATTTGGTTCCGATGATAAGAGAAAATGCCGGTCGCAGCGGCGTTTCTGGCTGCACCAGGAGATACCGAGCGGTCACCTGCATGTCACCGAATTCCTGATACCGCCACCGCTCCGTTCGGTCGACCATCTCCGTGCCGTCGGGGCTGCCCACGACTTCCTCCTCTTCATGCGCTAAATGTTGATGGAGCCGATCGAGAAAGGGAAGCAGCACGCCAAGCGTGAGACGGGCAGTGAGACCATAATCGAGAAAGAGTTTATAGGTGTGATTACGAGTAAATTGCTCATCATGAGCGCGCGGGATTTCTCCGACGCGGGCGCTGCTCGCGCCGATATACGGTTGATCCTGATCGATAAACTCATAAACCAGATTGATTGATAATTGCTGTCCCAGAAGTGGACGCTCCGCCACACTGGACGTTTCAATTGGACAAAATGCTTGTCCGCATGAAGCATAGAGGTGTGGCGACAGCCCCAACAAAAGAGGGGCTGCTCCCAGGATTGTGAGAATACGGTTCATTCGTTGTCCTCCAGTGTCAAGCAGTTAGGGAAGCGTGGCCTGGAGCACGACGGGGCCTTGCGGAGCGAGTTGGGTGGAGATGCTTCCATCACTGCCCTGGGAAACCGTGGGCAGTGCGCCAAAGGTCACTTCGGCGGTGATGATAATGACATTGGCGCCGAAACCAGATACGTCGCCTTCACGGAAGCTAAAATTCCGATCCGCCGCCGTGCCGTCCGTGCGCGGATAAATCGTTCCCAGAGGGATCGGGTGGCCAAGCACGCCATCTTCTAGCTCGGCCAGCCACACGACATACGAGTGGACATGGCACGACCAGGGACCAATCGGCTCCTCTTGCTCTCCTCCTTGTTCATTTTGGCGCGTCTGGGTATTGGCAGGATGGCAACTGGTTGCTCCGCGAGCGCCGCCGTGTCCTTTGAGCCGTGGATCGGTTGTCGAAGTAATATTGACCGGTAAAATACGGTTGTTCTGCACATCAAATGGGAACCCGGTCATGCCTGCAAGTTGAATGCTGCCTTCCGTAAGACTCACTATAGCTTTGCCGCCGGCCTTGGCAAATTCTGGGACATCGGGGTTGGGAACGAATTGAACCTGTACGACATTCTTTGGGGCGTTTCCACCTTCTCCGTGACCGTAGGCAAGAGAGCAAGAACAGATTATGAGGAAAAGGGCTTCGCCCAGTGGTAATCGGCCTGCATACTGTCGCATACTATCCTCCGTTTCTAGATAAGAAAAACCACGTGATGCATGTCCTGACGCATGAAGCGGCGTCGCTCCTTCCCGAAACGACAGGAGGATTGAAGACGCCAGCGCAGGAAAGCAAATAGGGCGGAGACGCCGCCCGCTTGCGCCTTCCCGGAACTCTAGCCGGTAGACAAGGCGCTTCGCGCATTGCTTTCCTACTAAACGAAAAGGGGAGAAAGCCTAGACAGAAAACGACGGAGGATGAGTGAGCGGGGGCAAGAGAGGATCAAGGGGAGGCCTGGGCGCCTTGTCGCGCACAAAACCTAGCGGAAACTCCACCATGAAAAGCGACGGTGGAGATGCAAGAAACTTTGCGAGCGCAGGGATCTCACCGCCCTCTTGACCGTCATGACGCAGACAGCCGTCGGGACAGAGGGTAATTTTTGTCGAAGTCTTGCTGTGTCCATGGTGACAGTGTTGTTGATGGTAGTTGAGCGGACAGGCGACGCCAGGTTTCATGGTGACGTGGTTGGCGGCGCCTCGGGCGCAACGAAGACAACGCATTTCTGCAGGAAGGGCGAAACTGACTCCGGCCAGCAGATACGCCAGGAACGCGACCGCCGCGCCCAGTCGAACGCATCTCTCAGAGTGACGCACGCTGCCCATGCGGTATCGTCTTCTACACCAGCCTCCCTGACTCTGCAACCCCAGGGACGCGGCGAGACGCCCTCGTCCCGCCGCGCCGACTAAACCAAACCTGGTAGGAGGAGGCATGCGCCAACCTTGGGTATGCAAGCCGGGAGCCCCTATCGCAAATGCTTCGCTCCTATGCAACGCCGTAAGCAGTGTCCCAAGGGGTATGGTCCACTTTAGAAAAACAGCGTCAAGCCGCCTCGTAAGGTCAGGGGATACCCCGGTACGAAGTTGATGTCCTCTACTCCCTCGCCTGCGCCGTTCGTTGGACAACGCGGGTCCACGCCGACCTCGCGGCGAACGCAGGAGTTGGTGGCGAATTGCGTCTGTCTCCAGTCTACATCTGCAACATTCAACACCTGGAGCGACGCTTCGATATTGCGCCAGCGGTATCTGAGAATGACGTCAAGCAAAAGGTACCCACGGGCCGTCAGGCTGCGGTCCTCATTGGCGGGACGATCGTCTAAATAGCGCGCCCGTAACGCTCCTGAGAAACTGTCAGTAAAGAACGCGGTGAGCCCACCGTTCATGAGCAACGTCGGCGCCAGGGGGATCGCCTTGCCAGTGACGCGAAAGCGCGGATCAGCATAGCTCGCATCCACATCGGCGAGCAGCCAGGGGAGAATGGCGTAACGCGCCTCAACGTCCACCCCCCAGCGACGCGTTGGTCCGCTTGCCTCAGTGGCGCCTTCATCTCCGACAAAGACTAATTCGCTGTCCAGATCGAGAATCCACAGTGCGGCGGCAAGATCGAGTTTTTCCCACAGGTTCGTGCGCGCACCCAGCTCTCCACCGGCTGAACGCACCAGTGGTTTGCCGTTCGCCTGGACGGCGTCGCGCGCATCGTTGGAATGATAGCCCATGCCGAAGTTGAGAAAGAAGTCCGTGTTCCGCCACAGGCCAGGGGAATCGTAGAAAGGCGAGAAGATCAGACTGGCTTTGGGATTGACGATACCGGCGTTGGTATAGCCGCGAATGCGGATGGCGTCGGGGGCGTTCCGCGGCAGGCGGCTGCCGACGTCGAACAGGAAAAAATCACCGCGTACGCCGAGCTGCAACCGCACCCATTCCCGCAGGAAAAACTCCTGCTGCAGATAGCCGCTAAAGGACCGCTCCTCAACATTAACCTTGTTGACCGTGGCGAAGCGTTGACGCTTTTGTTGACGGAATAGGCCGACATCGGCGTCGTCGTTTCGTGTCTCAAACCCAATGGTGCTTTGTGTGGGGAGAGCGCCGAGCTCCCAAAGCCGGTTGTAGCGAACGCGACCGCCATAGAGCACGCGGCTATCGTCCTGGTTGATGCCGTCGCCGCGCACGGAGTCCCGCAGGAAGAAAGTGAAATTAGAGAACAACGTCAGCTTGTAGCGGCTTCCATACAGCTGCACCAGCCAGTTTTCTTGCGGGCTGGGGGTGAACGTGTATACCAGGTTTACATTCTGCTGATCAGATCTGCCGCCTTCGGAGGGGTCAATTGCGCCGAAGCGAGCAAGCCGTCGCGCGTGCACCTCGCGCAAGGGGATCTGTCCGGAGGCGTCCCAGTCGCCATCATGCGCCGAGAACCAGAGCGACAACTTTGCATCCGGATGAGGGGTGAGAGTGAATTTCCCAAAGAAATTATAGCGCGCATAATTCTCCGGGTTCCTGAACGGTCCATCGCTAAAATACACCTCGCCGGCGAGGAGAGTCTGCACCGGGCCTAAGCGCGGCGACACGACGCCAGTGTAGCGCATGGTGTTAAAGAATCCGCCCAGGGCTTGCAAAGAGTTTTCCACGGTGTCTTCTTTGGTGATGAAGTTCACTGCGCCGGAATTCGCCAGGTCGCCCCATTGGACAAAATAGGGACCCTTATACAATTCTACGCGTTCGACCGTTTCGGGAATCAAAAAATTGAGATCTGCATATCCCTGACCATGAGCGTGGCTGACCATGTTCACGGGCACGCCGTCGACGAACAGGGCGATATCCGTGCCATGATCGTTATCAAAGCCCCGGAGAAAGTATTGCATCGCTTTCCCGCCGCCGGCGTGCTGTCCGGCTACGAGCCCAGGGATATTGTTCAGGATCTCCTGCGTCGTGCTGTGCGGCCGCAGCTCAAAGTCACGCGCCCGGATCGTCTCCGAGGAGGCGGCGGTAGAGGGCCGACGTTCGGTGACCGTCATTTCACGCAGGCGCACCTGGGTCTCCTCAGACGAAGTCGCCTGCGTGGCGGTAGTCGCAGCGTTCTCAGAGTCTTGGGCAAGAAGCAAGCCTGAATTTTGTATATTATTGACAAGAATGAAAAGTGAAAATATGAGCGTTTTCGTGGACATACTACCCCCTCTGGTGCGGCGCGCCACCGCGCCGCAGATGATGCTGTGGTCGGGGCGCACAAAAGCGCCTGCTCTGAACGGCTGAGAGCCGCCGGAGCTATTGTAAGGTGGAAAAGAAAGCGGACAGTCAGCCCAGGGCGGGAGGAGCGCGGGAACGATACGTGCGAAAAGCGGCGAAAATATATGAGTCGATTACGGTTTGTGAAAAGGGCGCGCTGTGAAGCGACGTGAGCAGCGGTGTCGTGGGAGGAAGTGCTGCCAGATGAAGCGCCAGCACTGTGTGCCAATGGCCCTTATGCGACGTGTGCACATGGCGGAGAACCGCTGTCTTGCGGTGCTGGGCGCTGGCGCCGTGATGCCCTGCATGCCGCACCCTGGCGTGGGCAGTGTGATGATGACGGTGGGGATGGCTGTGGGGATGCGTGTGTTCGCGCGCCGCGGTCGGAGCAATGAGCAAACGAGCGTGCACATGGACATGCTCGCCGCCAGCGTGTACATGATAAAGTGCAGCGGTTTGCGGCTGAGTGAGCAGACCAAGAAAGCTGGCGAGGATGGCCGTGACAATCCAGCCAGAGCCTACAAAGCGACGAATGCGCAACACGGAAATCTCGCTTCCTTCCGCTCTGGGCTTACGAGCTGAACGCAAGGAATGGATTTTGAAGATTTATCCTAGTCTGACGAGGGACGCAACGTGACCTGGATGGCCCGGCCGGCGTAGTTCTTCCGCACGGAAGGTGGGATCTTGAGATTACCGCGATTGGCGCGGCCGTCGGCGAACTGGTCACTCGCGTGCTGGTCAAAGGAGAACCGCTTGAAGGGGCGCTCGCCCTGATCCCTCTGGGGCGCTTGATTACCAGCGAGAACGCCGACTCCTACCGTCCCTGGTCCGAGCGCGTACCATACGAGCCGCTCCGCGAGGGGCTCGATTGACGAAACTATAGCGGTTTCTGCTTGGTGCAGGCTGTCGGCGCCGGGTTGATCGCTTCGTATGTTCCCGATTCTACCATGTTACGTCAGAGTCCTGTCCGTGTTCAGGGGACAGCCTCTCAGCGCCGTTATTATTGAACAACGAGAGCGGACGTAGTAACGATCTGTTGTCTGGATAGCAGCGCTGTGGTCAAACGCTATGCCGTTGAAGCGGGGACGATCTGGATCAGTCAACTATGCGATCCCGTTAATAATCATACGCTCTGAATTGCTAAATCAGACCACGCGACATTCGTACACTTGAGCACTCGCTGTGAAATCCCCCCTCTCCTCCCTTTGTCAAAGGGGGGACGAAAACGCCCCCTTTCCTAAAGGGGGCCGCGCGTAAGCGCGGAGGGATTTTCGTCAGCGACTGTGCCAATCTCGTGTGGTTCGATTTAGTCTCGGAGCGGCGATGTCATGAGCAGCAACGCCAACAGCGCGCTCCGTTCCACCATCTTGTCATAATAAATAAATTCGTGCTTGGCGTGCGCGCCGTCCCCCACCGCGCCCAGTCCATCAAGCGTGGCGGTGTACAGACTCGTGGTATTGCCATCA
>DATLYA010000280.1:0-15234 GCA_035575235.1 Candidatus Methylomirabilota bacterium | reverse complement strand
GGACCGCACATGCTGCGCGAAGCTCACTCCAGAAACCGTCTTGAATCACTGCAAGCGCAAATCGCCTACGCTGAACGGCTCAAACAGGTCATCACCCGCATCCACGCCGCGAGGGACCTCGATCAATTATTCATCGAACTGCATGACGAAATTCTCAGCCTGTTCGACGCCGAACGCTTTGCGTTGTACGCAGTTGACTATGACAAGAAAGAAGTCTACTCGCGTTTCTCGGATCTCGATAAAGTGCGAGAAGTGCGCGTGCCGCTGAGTGATCACAGCATTGTCGGTTTCGTCGCCCGCAATTGTATGAAGGTCAATGTCGCCAACGCCTATGATAAGGCGGAGCTGGCGGCCATCGGCGCCACGCTGGCGTTCGACAGCTCATGGGACCAACGCAGCGGCATGCGCACGCGACAGGTGCTCACGGTTCCTGTGTCCGGCCCCAATCACGTCTTGACTGGCGTGATGCAAATTATCAATAAAAAAAGCGCCGAACGGTTTACGCCGGACGACGAAGATAAAGCGCAAGAGCTTGCCCAAACGCTTGGCATCGCTCTACAAAAACATTATCAACTTGCGCAACGAAGACCCTCGCGGTTTGACGGGCTCATCGCCACGGGCGCGCTGACTCAAGCCGAGCTCGATACGGCTATCGCCGCCGCACGGACAATGCAACAATCGATCGAAACAATCTTGATGGAAACCTACGGCGTGAGTCGGCGTGCGTTAGGCGAGTCGCTAAGCGCTTTCTACAAATGCCCTTTCTTGGAGCCCGACGAGAAAGTGACGATTCCACAAACGCTGCTGCGCAATATCAATGTCAATTATTTGAAGGCGAACTATTGGCTGCCGCTGCGCGCCACCGACAAAATCATCGAAGTGTTGATCGATGATCCTTATGCTTTTCAAAAAGTACAGGATGTGAAACGGTTGTTTCCCCGCCAGGAGATCAAGTTGTTTGTCGGTCTTCGTGAGGACATCGAGCGCGTGCTCAACGGGTTAGGTACGGATCGCGGTGTGGACGCCCGTAAAGAAGCCAAGGCAGCGGCGACGCAACCGCGCCTGGATGAGAACGCGAATGTCATCGTGCGACTTGTCAACCAGATTATCCTGGACGCTTATAAAATGGGCGCGTCAGACGTCCACCTTGAACCGTACGGCGAGAAGCAGGAAATGCTGGTTCGTTTCCGCATCGACGGACGCTGTCATGAGTACAAACGCCTCCCGGCGGATTACCGCCGTCCGTTGGTGTCGCGGCTGAAGATTCTGGCGCATCTCGACATCGCCGAGCGGCGCAAGCCGCAGGACGGCAAAATGAAGTTCACTCTGCCCGACCGCGAGATTGAGTTGCGCATCGCCACCATTCCTACGGCGGGCGCGGAAAATGAAGATGTGGTCATGCGGTTGCTTTCTTCAAGTGAACCGATACCGCTTGACCAGCTTGCCATGTCCGCGCGGAATCTCCAGGAGTTTAAAAAACTGCTGGAGCGGCCGCATGGCATGATTCTCTGTGTTGGTCCCACCGGTTCAGGCAAGACGACGACCTTGCACTCTGCGTTGCAATACATCAACACGCCGGACCGGAAAATCTGGACCGCTGAAGATCCGGTAGAAATCACGCAGTATGGCTTGCGTCAGGTGCAGGTGCATCCGAAGATTGGATTTCACTTTGCCGCGGCGATGCGCGCCTTTCTCCGCGCCGACCCGGATGTCATCATGGTCGGTGAGATCCGCGACCGTGAGACTGCCGAAATCAGTATTGAAGCGTCGCTGACAGGGCATTTAGTATTCAGCACCCTGCACACCAACAGCGCCGCCGAAACCGTGACGCGCCTGCTGGAAATGCGTATGGACCCGTTCAGTTTCGCCGATGCGCTGCTCGGCATTCTGGCGCAACGGCTGGCGCGCACACTTTGCGCGCAGTGTAAACAGCCGTATCACCCGACGAGAGACGAGTACGACGCCCTGGCGTCTGCATATGGCGAAGCCGCCTTTGCACAAGCAGGTGTCGCCTACGACGATACGTTCACATTGTATCGCCCACAAGGTTGTGAGGCGTGTCATAAAACCGGCTACAAAGGCCGGATTGGTTTACACGAACTCCTGGTCGCTACAGAAGAGATTAAGGAGCTTATCCATGCGCGAGCGCCGGTAGCAGAACTGATGAGAGTCGCCATAGCGCAAGGCATGACCACGTTAGTACAAGATGGCGTCCAGAAATGTCTGCAAGGGTGGACGGATTATAAACAGGTCAAAGCGGTGGCGATGCGGTAATTGGGAGAGAACGGCATGATTTCCATTTTTGTTATAGTGTTTTTTGTTTGTGCGCGACCTTTTCTCCATAGGGGCGCACGGCTGTGCGCCCCTACGCTCTGATTTAGCTCACGGCAATCGAGGCAATGATGCGATTGGCAATATCGATCAACTCTTGCCCCTGCGCAGCGGTGATGAGCTTTTGCCTAACGATATCATTGACCTTCTTGATAAAGTCCTGCAACTGCTTGCTCGCCTGGTCCTTTTTCCCTTGGGCGAGTTTCTGCAAGGCATTGTCAATTTTGGTCGTCAGGTCACTCGTCCGCGTTGCGGACAGGTTGAGCGCCACAACCTGGTCTTTCAGGTTGGTTGCGGCCTGTTGCGGGGAGATGACTGTCACGCTGGCGGTGTAACCATTCACGCCTTGGTCTTTGTCGCGAATGGTCCCGCCAACCGTGAAGGTCCCCGTGGTCAGATACTGACACGTCGCCGAGGCGGCGCGGTTGTTGGCCACGTTGAGGGTCCCATTGGTGGTGCAATCGTAGGTATAAGTAAACCCTGCCGCGGTATCCACCGAACTCGGATCAGATTGCTGACTAAAGGTTAACGTGGCCGACTCGCCTAGAAAGATCTGCGGCGTAGCCGTGAACGTTGCGGTGGGCGCGACGTTCGTCACGTTTATGTCGCCGGTGCGTTCTCCAACCCCATCGTCTTTATCTTTGATCCGCCCTGCTACACTGAGCGTGCCATTGTCGGTCGTCGAGCACGTGACACCGTTGGTGCTGCTATACTCGCCGAAACCGTTGCCACAGTTAAAGGCAAACTGAAACCCTGCAGCGGTATCGACCGGAGAGGGATCAAAGGGACCAAAGCTTAAGAAACTGAAGGCGAAAGAACTCCCTTCAGGAACCGACAGGGTCGTAAACAACAGAGCCCCTGAAGGAGCTACATTATGGACGGTAGCCGTGGCGGTGTAGGTATTCTCTCCCCCATCTTTATCTTTGATCTTTGCGGCCACAGGAAAGGCGCCGTTATCAACAGTCGGGCAAGACTTCGTATTGCTACTGCTGAAGCTGCCAAAGCCGCTGCCACAGTCAAAGGCATATTGGAAGCCCGCCTGAGTATCGGCAGTCGATGGATCAGACGGATTCGTCAGGCTCAGCGTAAACGGAAAGCCTTCGTTGACTGGAGTCGGCGTGGGTAGGGTTGCGGTCGGCGCCACGTTGGCCACGGTGATGGACTGCGTTTTCGTGGTCCCTGAGGCGCCAAATACATCAGTAGGCGTCAACACCACCTGAAGCGAACCGCTATCCGCGAAGGCGTGCTGGACGGGAGAGCCAGTAACCGGGCTTGTCCCATCGCCGAAATTCCATGCCAGATTGACCGCATCGTTGTCAGGATCCGAAGCGGCCCCGGTAAAGGTCAATTGCTGTCCTTCAGTCTGAATCCCATCAACGGCGATACCCGTCGCCGTGGGCCGACGATTCAGCCGCGCGATGCGGGAAGAGCCCACACCATTTTTGTATGCGATCTCCTTACTCGCGTTGGCAAACCACGCGGCAAACTCCGCCTCGCTGAGGCCCGTTGGCGGCTCGTCGCCATTGCGGGTGTGAACGAAGATCGCCTCCCCAAACGTACACGCGGCGTTCGTCTGGTCCTGGCATTTCGTGCGCCAGGCGGTCCACTGTTCACCATTCGAGTTGACATACTCAATACCCAGCGCCAGCGTATTTTGCGTAGCTCCACCGCTCTGGGTGATTTGCGGCACAAACCAGCCGCCAAAGAGGCCGGCCTCTCCCAGAATATCGTCCCAGGAGGTGAAGGTCAGGAGCTGACCACTCTCCGTGGGCAGCGGGGTGCGATTCTGATCCATCACCGCCCACAGTGGCTCGTTCTCGGGCGCTGGCGCCGTCCGCCCCGAAAGATCGATCTCTGGTCCAACCGTCTCAATGAACGCGAGGAAGATTTCCTGCTTGCCCGCGTCGGTGGTGATGAGGGTCGCGAGATTCGGTTTGCCCTGCGCGGTGTTCGTGGTGGACGCGGCATTACGAACATCGGTCTGCAATTGCCCAGGGATCTGAGCAAACTCTGCCACTGAGATGCCGGCAATAATAGCGGTGAGAACTGCGAGAACAACAATGAGCACTGTGGCGAATAACGCTAGCGCAGCAAACGCGGCGGCTGTTCCTGCAGTCGCTGCAAAAGGGAAAACCGCGCCGCTAAAAGCTGCGAGTCCACCGGCGGCAGCAGTCACTCCAGTGACCGCTCCGGCAATGAGTACCGCAGCGCCGAGGGCGATCCCGAACGACGCGGCTTTGCTCGTGTTACCAGCAATCGATAAAAAGCTCGGATTGTACACGAAATTTTTCCGCGCCAGCGTGGCGCCGTAGCCCTTGAATTGTTCGTAGCTAGGGTGAGCTGGAATAGCGACCGAACACCCTGGAAGTGCTGGGGTGCCAGCGCATCTTGAGAGAGTACACGCGTCATACGTCAACGACCCCGAAGCGAAACAGATTTCACCATCATCGTTCGGGTTCAGTGGATTCCCGGCGGAGTTCGGAGTCGGGTCGGTTCGTGGGATTCCGTCGTTGCCGGGCGAGCAACCGTTTATCTGACAAAGGCGTTGCGCCGTTTGTCCTCCGAGATTGACGTCAGCCTGACAGCTGACCAACTGGGGGTCGTCCGTTGCGGTGAGCCATTTCGGCTGCCAGACGACTTTGTTCGGCGGTTGCCAACTACAAGTGGCAAACTCCACCGCGTTGTTCCAGGCGAGATATTGCTCCCACGCCTTCTGGGCAGGCTCGATGCGCTTCTGCCACACAATGTTGGTCAGCCAGTTGTAGAGCACTTGCTCGTTGGCTGTACGCTCGGTTGCGGGTTTGTTGATGATATCCACCAGCTTGGCAAAGAGCTGCGCGCGCACCCGGTCCCGCCCCCAAGCTAGCAGACGGTCTTTGTCTGCCGCTGGCAAGCCATGAAGCGTGAGCACGTCGTCAATCGCCTGTCGTTCAAGAGCGCCTAATTGCTGTCCGGCAAATAACGATTCGTTGACCAAGACTGCGCCTGTATCAGGGTCAACGGCGTGCACATCCGCCGAGCATACTGTGCCGCCGTTGAAGAACTCCAGGCTTCCACATCCTCCCAATTCCCCGCCCCCGCCAACCCATCCGCCATGATTTTGGCAGGTGGCGCTCGTGTTACAAGTGTTCACATCCGGAATCCCTATGATGAGGACAGTGGTCCCGTCGTTACACGCGCACCCGATAGCGCAATCCGGATCGTTGGGATCTGAGATGCCACAGATGGAACCGCTACAAATCTGTTCGCAAACCCCATTCGCTCCATCAGCTCGTGCTTCAGGTGTGGGCATAACCCTGGGGATGGGGATGATCATCATGAGCGCTAGCATGAAGGCGATAAGGGAAAATGGAGTGTCGTAGAAGTATTCGGGGGTTTTGTGTTTTGGCCGGTCGTGGCCAGTGTGATCTGCATGCATGATAGTGCTCCTTTTTTGCTTGGTGGAAAGTTCCAAGTTGAAAGTCGAAACAGACTAGTAGCCAGTAGTCAGTAGCCAGCATGGAAAAACTCTCGTTCTCTCTACTGACTACTGAATGCTGACTACTGACTACTTTTCTTACGGCGGCCTCTCCTCCGCCGTCGCCAAGACCTGCTCGATGAACGTCTCGAGTTCGGCCCAACTGACAAAGTGGGTTGCCTGCCCAGAGATCAAATGTTCAGCCCGGCCCAGCGGGATGTCTGTTTCCTCTGAGTCTGATTGCGCCATATGGATGACAAACGCCCGCTGCGCTGGATAGCGTGAACGCGTGGAAAACTTTGTTTTCAAGACCACTCCCTGCAAGTGTGAGGCTCGTGGCGTCCTCTCCGATGCCGGTCAGGACATAGCAGGAGGGCAGAGGAAAAGTCCTCAGAAAGTTCACAGATTTCGTACACATTTCCCACACCTGCGCGGAGAGAGGAGAGACAATGAGAGGGATAGCAGCGCCGCTGGACGCCAGGACTCCCCACCCTAGCGCACTGCAAGGGCATTAAGCTAGGGAATGCCTGTCATTGCGAGGAGCGCCAGCGACGAAGCAATCTCTGCAGAAAACAAGGATTGCTTCGCTCCGCTCGCAATGACACTGTGGCTTAACTTAATGGCCTTGTAGCGCACTGAGGCGCCGCGGGCGCGCGGAATCATTACAGTTTCGCTTGTCCCGGTTCGCCCCTGTATGCTATAGCTCTGGTGCTCGGCTCCAGGGAGAGAAAAAGACAGAGGGGGAACTTTCGTTCTTCGTCCTGCCCTGCATTTTTTCTGACGGGAGCAATCGAGGTGAGGCGCTATGGTAGAGACACCCCTCATAATGTTTGCTGGGTATGTGGTGGACCGTGAGAATGAACAATTGCGGCTCGACAACCAACCTCTTCGGCTGACGAATAAAGCCTTTGCGGTGTTGCGCCATTTAGTGGAGCATCCCGGCCAGCTGGTGACCAAAGAGGCGCTGTTTGCCGCCATTTGGCCAAGAACGGTCGTCACTGAGACGACGCTGACCAATTGTATTAGCGAAGTGCGTCGAGCCTTAGGCGACGATGCCAAACAGCCGCGGTTTATCGAGACCGTCCATCGGCGGGGATATCGCTTCCTCCCCACCATCACTGCCCAGCCAGTTTTCAGTTCCGAGTCCCGAGTTTCGAGTTCCTCTCCTCCCCTAGTCCCTAACACCCAAGACCCAGCGCCTATTTTGGTCGGACGGGAGGCGGAACTCATTCAACTTCACGAGCTCTTCAAAAAGACATTGCATGGCGAGCGGCAGATAGTGTTTGTGACCGGCGAGGCCGGGATTGGCAAGACAGCGCTGATCGAAACCTTTGTCCAGAGTCTCGCGTCTAGCGTCCAGAGTCAGAAAGAAAGTCAGAAGCTTATCCTCAGCGAAGACGAAGGAGCAAGGGGCAAAAATAAGCGCCCCCTCCCCAAGGCTTTTTCCTCAGGACTCAGGACTTTCGCTCCTCAGCACCCAGCACCCGGAGTGTGGTTGGGCTGGGGCCAGTGCATCGAGCAATACGGCGCGGGCGAGGCCTATCTGCCGGTGCTCGAAGCCTTGGGTCGCTTGGGCCGCCAACCAGGTGGGGAGCGGCTGCTCGCCGTCCTCCGGCAGTACGCACCGACATGGCTGGCGCAGTTGCCTGCGTTGCTCAGTCCCGAGGAATTGGAGGCTGTGCAACGGCGAATCCAGGGGGCGACACGCGAGCGGATGTTGCGTGAAATTACCGAGGCGGTCGAGGTCTTGAGCGGCGCGCAGCCCCTCGTGCTGGTGCTCGAAGACTTGCACTGGAGCGATCCGTCCACGGTCGAATTGTTGACCATGCTTGCCCGACGACGTGAACCGGCTCAATTGCTCGTGGTGGGGACCTACCGAGCAGCAGAACTGGCGGTGAGCAATCATCCGCTGAAGACCGTCAAGCACGAGCTGGTCGCCCGCGGGCAAGCGGCGGAGATTGCGTTGAGTTTTTTGAGTCCGGCGGCCGTACGCGAATACATCAGCCACCGTCTGGGCGAATCTACAGTTGCTGACTCCTTGGCAAATGTTGTTTACCGGCGCACCGACGGTCAGCCACTCTTTATGGTGCAGGTGACCGACTATCTCGTGCAGCGTGACGGGAGCCTTGCGTCGGCTACGGCTGACCTCACAGCTGTTGAGCAGGCGTTACCGCCTGGGTTGCGAGAAGCGATTGAGGCGCAACTGGGGCGGTTAAGCGAAGACGAACAAAGCGTTTTGGCTGTGGGTAGTGTGGGCGGCGCTGAGTTTGCGGTGGCGAGTCTGGCGGCCGGTTTGGCGAGGGAGGAAGCTACGATTGAAGAGGTGTGCGACCGTTTGGCCCGTCGGGGGCAGTTTATTGAGGAGCGCGGGGTCAAGACCTGGCCGGATGGGACGGTGAGTGGGAGCTATGGCTTTCGCCATGCGCTGTATCAAGAAGTGGTGTATACGCCCCTCACAGAAGCGCGCCGAGTGCGGTGGCACACGGCCATTGGCAAACGGCTAGAGGCTGGTTATGGCGAGCAGACCAACGAGATTGCGGCGGAATTAGCTGTACATTTTGAGCACGGACGGGACTTTACGCGCGCCATCCAGTATCAGTACGCCGCCGCTCAACGTGCACTCGGGCGCCATGCCTCGCGCGAGGCGTTGGAGCACCTCACGCATGGGCTCGAATTACTGCCCCATGTTCCTGCTAATCCTATCCATATCCAACTTGAACTCATGTTACAGACAACATATGGGGTTACCCTTGCCACCACACTTGGTTATGCCGCTCCAGCCGTGGAGCGAGCCCATTTACGCGCGTACGAATTGAGTCAAGAGCTTACTGATCCTACTCTCCTGTCTCCGATTCTTTGTGGTTTGTGGGGATTTTTCATAGCTCGCAGTGACTTGAGCCGTGCACTAGCGTTAGCAGATCACCTGGTTGCGCTGGTGGACCAGTCCCCGCACACAACTGCTCCAGCTCTGGCGTATGGTATCCACGGGCAAACCTCTTTGCTCTCGGGGCAATTGCTGCTCGCTCGGACCTCCTTCGAGCAGAGCTTGACGCACTATACCGCTGACCAGCACGGGCAACTGCTTGCTCAATACAATGAAGATCCGGGGGTCATCTCTAACACGTTCCAGGCACAGACTCTGTGGCTGTTGGGATACGCTGACCAAGCACAACGCCAACTCGCGGCTGGAGAAGCTTTGGCGCGCGATTTAGCCCATCCCTATAGTTCAGCGCAGTATCTCTGTAATGCGATGATCGTATGGCAATGGCGTAGAGAGGTTAGCCGTGTCCTCGCCCGTTATGAAGAGCTGCAAGCCATCTGCCAAGCCGAAGCATTTCCCGTCTGGCTCGCAGGGGGCACCATTGTCCACGGTTGGGCGCTCGCCCAGCACGGCCAGAGCGAAGTTGGCGTGTCTTTCATGCACCAAGGCATTCATGCCTGGCAAGCCATCGGCATTTGCCTTGTCCTCCCCTATTATCAGACTTTGCTCGCCGAGGCGTATGGCTTCAGCGAACGGCCACATGCGGGTTTGCAGGTGTTGGACAAGGTCTTAGCGCACATCAACGCTACCCAGGAACGATTCTATGAAGCCGAGGTGTGGCGGATTAAGGGCGAACTCACACTCCAGTCCAAAGTGACTGAATCCCGACCTCTGATCCCTGACCCCCAAGGGGAAGCCGAAGCGTACTTCCTCAAAGCCATCGAAGTTGCCCGCCGTCAGCAAGCAAAGTCCCTGGAGCTGCGGGCGACGGTAAGCCTTGCCCGTCTTCGGCAACAGCAGGGTAAACGGGACGAAGCCCGCCAGATGTTAGCTGGGATTTACAACTGGTTTACCGAAGGGTTTGACACCAAAGATCTGCAAGAGGCAAAGGCGTTGCTTGACGCACTGTCATAAATTTCTCACTTTCTGTGCAATGTACAGAGCTGAGACCAGTGAGAATGGTGCGTAGAGTATACCCGCAATGTTGCTTCTGCGAGCCTGAAGCCACGATCTGATATGATCGCAGTTCCAGGTATGTTCAGAGAGAATCTTTTCCCATGTATCCAGTCATTGGTTTAGACTTTGGCACGACCAATAGCGCTATTGCTATCGCCACTCCTGATGGCGAAGCGATGCTCGCCACCTTTCCAGAAGACGACCATCACACCACCACGTTCCGGTCCGTCCTTTATTTTGATTCTGAACAGCGCGAACCGACGGGCAAGCCGCGTGCGATTGGCGGTCCGGGCGCGATCTCGGCGTATTTGCAAGCAGACACGCGTGGGCGACTCGTGCAGTCCATGAAATCCCACCTCGCCAGCCCGCTGTTCAAACACACCACCATTCTCGGGCATAGTTATACACTGGAAGAACTTATCGCTTTGATCATCCGCCAGCTCAAAGCGACAGCGGAGGCGCAATTTGGCCCGATCGGCGAGCGCGTGATCGTTGGCAGACCCGCGCACTTCTCCGGCGCCGACGATGCAGAAGCCGACGCCTTTGCCCTGAACCGTTTACGCAGCGCTATCGAACAGGGCGGGTTTGCGCACGTCGAGTTTGAGCTTGAGCCGGTCGCGGCGGCGTATCAGTACGAACAACAGCTTGATCACGATGAGCTGGTGTTGATTGCCGACTTCGGCGGCGGCACCAGCGATTTTTGCCTCATTCAACTCGGTCCGTCAGCACGCAAGCGCGGCCGCCGTCGGGAAGACATTATTGGCGCGGACGGCGTGGCCATTGCCGGCGACACATTTGATAGCCGCCTGGTCCGGCATCTTGTCGCGCCGCAGCTGGGTCTTGGTTCGGAATACCGCTCGCTCTTTAATCGTCTGCTTCCCGTTCCCCTGTGGCTCTACGAGAAGTTTGAACGGTGGCATCACCTCTCATTTCTCAAGACGCGCGAAACGCTGGAGCTGCTGCGGCAAATCCGCTTTGGCGCACGTGAACCAGAGAAGATCGACGCGCTCATCCAAGTCATCGCAGAAGATCTCGGTTATCATCTCTTCCGCGCAGTCGAGCGCACCAAATGCGCATTGTCCGCTCAAGAAACCAGCGAGTTTACCTTTCGCGAGGCGCTTATCCGTATTCAAGAACAAGTAGCGCGGAGCGCTTTTACTGCGTGGATCGCGTCAGAAGTGCAGGCTATCGCCCAGTGCGTGGATCGTTTACTGGCTCAATGCGGCGCCGCGCCAAAGGATGTCGATAGCGTGTTTCTCACCGGCGGGTCATCCTTCGTCCCGGCAGTGCGGCGCATCTTCATCGAGCGGTTTGGTAAAGAGCGCCTGCGCGGCGGGGAAGAATTGACCACAGTCGCCAAAGGGTTGGCGTTGCGCGCACTAGCAACGTGAGCTGCGCAGGTTGGGCAAAAGCGGAGCGTTGCCCTACTGTGAACTATACAAGTTCACAGTAGAAAGGCAGGATATGTTGTATATCTTGGAAATGTTTATCTCTGCTAATGAACACAGCACCTTGACTATGAGCCGTTAATGCCAGCAGCAGATCGTTTTGCAAACGGGCTAATCCTACAGCCTCATGATCGGGAAAGAGGTATGGTAGTAGTCGGCCGGCGCGAATCCACGCTTCTTCCCAGGAGGGCGGTTGTACCCGCAATAGGCCGCTGGCAAGACGATCAACCGTTCTACGATCCTTTTTCGTCCGAGTCCCTCGATAGAGTTCATGAAGCACGATAGGAGAAATCCGTATAATGTAGCGACCGAAAATTTCACTCAGATAGGCAGCAGTAAGGTTTCCAGCAAAGAGATCAAGGTAGACCGATGTATCAAAGAAGGCGATCATCGATCCGCGCCAGAGGGATCTTTCCTTCTACTTCTTTATGCACTTCCCATGATCTCAGACGTTCGGCTTCCTCATCGATGAGAACTTGTACGGTTTCAGCCGCCGTTTTTTTCTTCCGCGCTTTCATGACGTAGGAAAGCGATTTTTTTTTCACATTCACAGAGACGCGAGTCATTGGCGCAGGTTGACTTCCGGAACGTGCCATAAGGTTTCCTTTCTTGATCCTTTCAGCAAACTTATAGCAAGTAAATCCATATTCATGAAAGGGGCTCCCAGTCTCATGCCGCTTCACTCTCTCTTTCTCTCTACGTTTCCTTCATTCCCCCTTTCTCCGATTCTCTTTCCGCCGCTCATCCTTCGTCCTGTTTCTTTTTCCCTTTTGTCTTTCGTTCTCTGTCTTTTCCCTCCCCTTGTATGTGCTTCTCCATCCGGTGTAGAGTCCGGGGCACGTCTTTAAGGAGGGGAGTCATGGGTTGGCCAGTACGCTACCACATGATCGGGCTGCTGTTCTGCGGTTCGATTATTAATTACGTTGACCGTGTCAACATCTCTGTTGCTGCGCCGGTCATGATGAAAGAGATGGGGCTCAGCAAAGATCTGTTCGGTTGGGTCTTTTCAACGTTTTTGATCGGCTACGCCCTGCTGCAACTCCCTGGCGGAGTGATCGCCGATCGCTGGAGCGGGCGGAAAGTCCTGGTGTTGGCGTTTTGCGGATTTTCGCTGTTTACGCTATTGACTCCGCTCGGCGTCGCCTCCTTGCTGCTCCTCTTGTTGATGCGCTTTCTCGTCGGCGCTTTTGAATCCATGACGTTCCCCGCTACGGCTTCAATCAACTCGCGGTGGATTCCACGTCCGGAATTTGGTCGCGCCCACACCTTCAGCATCTCCGGCATCACCGTCGGGCAGATGATCGCCTACCCCTTGACCACGTGGATTATTCTTCAGAGTTCGTGGCAAATGGTCTTTTACATTAACGCGCTGTTCGGATTTATCTGGGCGTTGATTTGGTGGTGGTACGCCGCCGATACGCCGGCGGCTCATCCCCGCGTCACCCCGGCGGAGCGTTCCTATATTGACGCCCACTTGCCGCCCCGCGCCACCACCCAGTTGCCGGTGAGCGCGCTCCTCTCTTCCTTTCCTTTATTGACCGTGGCGTTCAGCTACATGTGCTTCGCCTACATCGGGTGGTTGTTTCTCTTTTGGTTTCCCACCTATTTAGTCGAAGCGCGCGGCCTGCCGTTGAGCGCCATGGGCGTCGCCGGCGTCTTCCTGCATGGCGGCGGTTTCGTTGGCCTTGTAGGCGGCGGTTTCCTGGGGGATTGGCTGCTCAAGCAGGGGCGGAGTCCGACGTTTGTCCGCGCCCGTATGGGCGGCGTCAGCGTGCTGGCGTCTCTCCTGTTTCTCTTAGGCGCGGCGCTTGTTCCTTCACCGCTGCTGTGTGTGATTTGCCAAGTCATCTTTTACACCTTATTCACTGTCGCCCTTTCCGGCTTCTCTACGATCGCGATTGAGTTTAATCCGCACTTCGCCGGCGCTATCTTTGGGCTCATCAATACGATGGGAACGTTTGCAGGGTTTTTTGGCCCGCTCACCGCCGGCTACATGCTTGCCAGCAGCGGCGGCAACTGGCTGTTGCCGTTTTATGTATCAGCGGCTGTTGGGGTGGTCTGCGCGGTGATCCTGCTGACTGTGCCAGTACGACCGATTAAATTCGAGGCGGTCGCGTTACAGCCCAGTCCGGCGAAAGCGATCGCGCCTTGAGCGCCCTCTTCCTCTCCCCCTTGATTCGCGATAGGGGACTCGTATAGACGCTTCAGACGAACAGTGTAGTAAGGAGGATGGCTATGCCGCTTAACCCCCAAGCGAAAGCATTTCTCGACCAGGCGGCCGCGTCAGGCATGCCCCCACTCAACGAAATGCCGTTGGCCGACGCCCGGAAGACCATGGCGGCGCTCTTCACGCCAGAACAGAAAGAAGCGATCCACAGGATAGAAGACCGCAAAATTCCTGGCCCGGGCGGTTATCAAATTCCAGTGCGTCTCTATATTCCAGCTGAGAAAGGGCCGCTCCCCGTTCTTGTCTACTTCCACGGCGGCGGTTGGGTCTTAGGCGATCTCGAAAGCCATGACGCTGGGTGCCGGGAGTTAGCGAATAAAGTTGGCTGTATTGTCGTAGCAGTGGATTATCGGCTGGCGCCGGAACATAAATTCCCCCACGCCCCGGAAGATTGTTACGCCGCGACAAAGTGGGCCGTGCTCAACGCCGCCTCGTTCGGCGGCGACCCCTCACGGATAGCCGTTGGCGGCGATAGCGCGGGTGGCAATCTCGCGGCAGTCGTTGCCCAAATGGCGGCGGACCGCGGCGCGCCGACGCTCACCTATCAGCTACTGATTTATCCTGTCACAAATTATGCGTTCGACACTCCATCTTATCGCGACAATGCAGAGGGATATCTCCTCACCCGTGACATGATGCAGTGGTTCTGGAAACATTATTTGACCACCGATGAGGACGGGAAGAACGCCTATGCTTCGCCTCTGCAGGCCCGCGAGTTGCGCCGTGTCGCACCGGCCTTTGTCATTACGGCAGAGTTTGATCCGTTACGCGATGAGGGGGAAGCGTACGCGGCCCGGCTCAAAGAAGCCGGAGTGCCGGTCGAACTTAAACGCTACGACGGCGCGATTCATGGCTTCTTTAGTCTCGGCCATATTATGGATCAAGGGAAACAGGTCGTCGCAGATGCGGCGGCTCGATTGAAGGCAGCGTTCGCAAAGTGAAAAAAGCGTGAGGCGTAAGGCATGAAGAACGGCGGCAGCAACGCGACACTCGTCTTACGCCTCACATAACACGCATCACGCTCTAGAACTGTTATGGCGGACACCATCTTCTCCAAAATCATTGCTGGCGAGATTCCCTGCTTCCGGGTGTATGAAGACGAACGGGTGTTGGCGTTTCTTGACATCAACCCACTCAGCAAAGGCCATACCCTGGTTATTCCCAAAGAGGCGGCGGAAACGATCGATCAACTGTCCGATGAAGCGGCGGCGGCCATTGGCCGCGTGCTGCCGCGCATCAGCCGGGCCATCGTACAAGCCACTGGCGCGCACGCTTTTAATATCTTGCAAAACAACGGCGCGGCGGCGCACCAGGCCGTTTTGCATGTCCATTTCCACATCATCCCAAAGTATGCAGATGGCTCCGGTCTGGGCATCGGCTGGCCCGCCCGCACGCTCAACCCGGACGACGCTCAGGCGCTTGCCGCCGCCATCGCGGATCGGCTGCAGGCAACGTAATCAATCACCACAGTCATTGTGGCGGACGACTCAGCCAGAGAGGCGCCCCCAGTGCTTCAGAGCGCCTCTCTCTGCGGTCTCCCAACTTTCGCATACGGATGAATTGAAGGGGGAATACTGTGACGAGTCCATTACGCATCGCAGTCTTTGGCGCTGGTCCTGCTGGATTCTACGCTGTTGACGAACTTTTGAAACAAGACGGGGGCGGCGTCCTGGTCGATTTGTTTGACCGCTTACCGACGCCCTACGGTCTCGTGCGCGGCGGCGTCGCG
This sequence comes from Candidatus Methylomirabilota bacterium, assembly GCA_035575235.1. Lineage (GTDB taxonomy): Bacteria > Desulfobacterota > Binatia > Bin18 > Bin18 > SYOC01. The sequence continues at coordinate 105 of DATLYA010000280.1, read as the reverse complement.
CCGGATCATCAAAAGATCAAGGCCGTCATTCGCCAGTATGAAAAAATTGCGGCGCGCCCGGGCTTCCGCTTTTTTGGCAACGTCACATTCGGCGTGGATCTCACG
>DATLYA010000279.1:0-13435 GCA_035575235.1 Candidatus Methylomirabilota bacterium | reverse complement strand
CCCGTTCGTGTGTGCGCCAGTCGTAGTGGTGAATCCAATAGTCCACCAATTCTTTGAGGTAGGCGAGATTGGTCCCGTACTGCCACTGCTCATTGGCGAAGTCGTGAGGCCAACGGGTTTTCCTTAAGCGCTCGCGCAGGTCGCTCAGGGTCTCTTCGGGAATGGCGATCGTGAAAGGTTCTTTTTGCATTAGCGTCTCCTCTCGCTAGTTTGCCTCTCTAAAGCACCGCCTCTGACAGAATGCAAGGCTCCCGCTCGGCATGAGCGCCGCTCTATGAGGAGCACGCCAAGAGGCGTAGTTTTTCGCAGGAGCGCTTCCCTGTAGTCGCCCGGGGATAGGGACAGAACTTGCTTCGTCGTCGGAGCCTGCCTGAGTTTCGTCGCAGGGACTCCTCGCAACGACAGGCTTCTCACGCTTTGCCTGAGGGTTTCGTCTCAAAGTCCTACTGCACAGCCAGCTTCTGCGTTTGCTCTGTCTCGCGCTGCGCATTCACTTCGCTCACAATCTGCCTCAGCTCTTCGCCGGAAATCGTTTCCTTCTGCAGGAGGGTGTGCGCAGCCGTACGGAGAATCTCTTTTTGTGACGCAAGGAGCGTGCGTACACGGCTGTACTGCTCGTCGATGAGCCGTCGCACTTCACAATCGATCTCGCGTGCGGTGGTCTCGCTGTAGTCGCCGCCGCTATGCCCTGGGCCAGTCTGCAAGAATAGCGGCTGACGCTCCTGGTCAAAACTCACCTGGCCAACCGTCTCGCTCATACCGTACGCTTTCACCATGTTTTTGGCGATATCAGTTGCTTTCAGCAAATCGTCACGTGCGCCAGTCGACACTTCGTGATAGATTAACTCTTCAGCGACACGGCCGCCAAGCAGCACGGCGATACGATTTTTCAGTTCTGATTCAGTCATCAGAAAGCGGTCTTCCGTCGGCAACTGCAAGGTGTACCCCAGCGCAGCTACGCCGCGAGGAATGATCGAGATTTTTTGCACAGTGTCAGAACCGGGCAACGCTAACGCTACCAGGGCATGACCGACTTCGTGATGCGCTACGCGCTCTTTTTCCTTGGGGCTCAAGACCCGGTTCTTTTTTTCCAAGCCGGCAATGACCCGCTCCACCGCTTCCTGGAGTTCCGCCAGACCAACCTGCTCTTTGTCCCGGCGCACGGCGAGCAGAGCGGCTTCGTTAATGATATTAGCCAGATCCGCTCCCGCAAACCCCGGCGTCATCGCTGCGATCACCTCCAGATCGGCGTCGTTCGCAAGCGGCACGCCGCGCGCATGGACCTTCAAGATCGCGAGACGCCCCGCCTTGTCAGGGCGATCAACCAGCACCTGCCGGTCAAATCGGCCGGCGCGCAGCAAAGCCGGATCAAGAATTTCCGGCCGGTTCGTCGCCGCCATGAGAATCACGCCGACCCGTGGGTCAAAACCGTCAAGCTCCACCAGCAACTGGTTCAGCGTCTGCTCCCGTTCCTCGTGCCCCATGGGGCCGATGCCACGCGCTTTCCCCAGCGCGTCCAGCTCGTCGATAAAAATAATGCAGGGTGCTTTCTCTTTCGCTTGCACAAAGAGGTCGCGCACGCGGGCGGCGCCGACGCCGACGAACATTTCCACGAACTCCGAACCACTAATGGAAAAAAACGGCACGCCCGCCTCACCAGCTACGGCTTTCGCAAGCAAGGTTTTGCCTGTGCCCGGAGGACCGACTAACAAAATGCCTTTGGGAATTTTTCCCCCAAGCCGATGAAACTTCTCAGGCTTCTTGAGAAATTCAATGACTTCTTGCAACTCAGCCTTAGCCTCCTCCACGCCGGCGACGTCATTAAAGGAGACTTTGACTTCCTTCTCCATGTAAATCTTGGCTTTGCTCTTCCCGATCGCCATGAAGCCGCCGCCCAGTCCATCCCGTTGGGCAAAGCGGCGCATCATAAACATCCAGATGCCGAAGAACAACAACACCGGCAACGCCCACGAGAGGATATCGTGCACGAAGGTGTTGGCGATTTCCCCAGAATATTTGACATGGTAGGCGGTGAGCTTGTCGGCTAACTCAGGCTCGACGCGCACCGTCACAAACTGCTGCGGATGGCCTTCAGCGGGATCTTTTAATTTGCCCTGAATATAATCCTGACTGACCCGCACCTCGGCAATGCGGCCTTCCTTGAGATACGTCTCAAATTGACTATAGGGAATCTGCTCAATTTGCAGTGATTGCATCCACAAATTGTGCAGCAGCAGCACGCCCCACACGGCGACAAAGACATACCAAATATTAAACTTCGTTTTTCTATTCAGCATGACGGGATTATAAACATTCTCCAGCGCTATGTCAGGAATACCTGAGCAGGCACGCTCGCTAAACAAGAGCGTAGTGATGCGTCCTGCGCGTTGCGGCGGTGAAGACCACAATAGAGCCCGCGGATGACGCCTTGCACGGTGCGACGATCTAATTGAGACCGGTCCAAGGCGTCGTAGACCATCAAATGCATGGGGACAGGACCCAGCGGCCCAGGAAAGAGATAGGGCGTGTCGCGCAGCAGTTTTGTCTGGCTGCGGCGATAAAATGCGATCAAGTCGTCCCCCACTTCCAGCGTCAACAATTGGGCGCGCGGCAGCAGGTCCTTGAGGTGGACGATCAGCCAGCGATAGAGCGCCGTGCCGATCCCTTTGCCTTTCAGTTCATGCGCGACAGCGATATAATCCAGGTGTACAAACGCGGGGCGGCGGCAGAGCCAAATCAAGGCAAAACCTAACACCTGGTGATCATCCCGCGCCACGATGAGTTGATAGTTCCCTGCTTTGAGCAGCGCGCGGATGCGCGCAAGCGACAGCCGGCTGTCGCGCGGGAATTCCTGCAGGTAGATCTGCGTCGCCGCGCGGAACTGCCGGGAGCTGTACTGCTCAAGCCGGGCAAATGAGAGCGGGGGCGGTGGTGTTGCCATTGGCGTCGTAACCTTCGTGTGTGTCTTGATTATGCACATCGTCTCTTTCTGTAGTTCCACAGATCAGGCTTTGCGTCTACACTTACCGTATGACGCTGAAACTTTTTCGCATGACTCTGCGCGTGGCGTGGCGCTCTCTGCAACGCAATAAACTCCGTTCCGTCTTAACCATGCTTGGCGTTATTTTTGGCGTCGGCGCGGTAATCGCCATGGTCGCCATCAGTCAGGGCGCGGACGCGTTCATCCAGGCGCAGATTAACAGTCTCGGAACAAACGTGGTCATGGTCTGGCCCGGCTCAACCACCTCTTCAGGGGCGCATGGCGGCGCGGGCAGCGCCTTAACGCTGACCGTCGCTGATGCTGAAGCCATTGCGAAGGAGTGCCCGTCAGTCTCCGGCGTCGCCTACATCAAGCGGCAAAATATGCAGGTCATCGCCGGCGGACAGAACTGGAGTACACAGATTCAAGGTGTGAACAGCGAGTATTTTCAGGTGCGCAACTGGCCGCTGGCGGCTGGCCGCGTGTTCACGAAGCAAGAAGAGGAGACAGCGGCTCGTGTATGTTTGCTCGGTCAGACGGCGGTCCAGAATCTCTTCGCCCCCGGCCAAGATCCTCTTGGCGCTATGATTCGCATTCAAAACGTGCCCTGCCAGGTGATTGGAGTGATGTCGGTCAAAGGTCAAACAGGGTGGGGACAGGACCAGGATGACACAGTGCTTGTGCCGTTCTCCACCGCGGAACGGAAACTGATCGGCTCGCCAATTTTAGGACAAGTCAATGTTATCCTGGTGTCGGCGTATAGTCCTGCTTTAACCGCGCAAACCGAACAGGAAGTCCGCGCCCTGCTGCGTGCACGTCATCGCATCCCCACGGGAAAAGACGATGACTTCAGCGTGCGCAACTTGCAAGACATTGCCGAGGCGTCCGCCAGCGCCAGTAAAGTGATGACGACATTGCTCGCTTCCGTCGCTTCCATTGCGTTGCTCGTCGGCGGCATCGGCATTATGAACATTCTGTTAGTATCAGTGACAGAGCGCACTCGAGAAATTGGCGTCCGCATGGCGGTCGGCGCCAAAGCGCGTCATATTCTCCTGCAGTTCCTGGTCGAAGCGGTGACGTTGAGCATGATTGGCGGCTTGCTAGGCGTTGCGCTAGGTATTGGCAGCGCCCGGTTGGTTGCTTCGTTGGCGAACTGGCCCAGTCTTTTATCCCCCACTGCCGTTGTGGGGTCGTTCATGTTCTCGGGAATCGTCGGCGTCGTTTTTGGCTATTATCCGGCGTACAAAGCCTCACGACTCGATCCCATTGAAGCGCTGCGGTACGAATGAGGCAGGGTGCTGAGGTAACGTATCTCGCATCTCGCATCACGCACCACGTTGCAGACCATGTGCATGACGTCTCACGATGCTCCCCCTACTGCTCGCAGTGGTAGATTTACCGCCAACAATGTCGATCTGCACTACCTCGAATGGGGTTCGCCAGAGTCTCCACCGCTTGTGCTGATTCATGGCGGTTCGGCGCACGCCCATTGGTGGGACCACATTGCTAGGGAACTGGCCCACGACTACCGCGTGATCGCTCTCGATTCACGGGGTCATGGCGAGAGCGGGTGGGCGTCACCGCCGGCGTATGAGATTGAGGATTATGTCGCAGATATCGCTGCTGTGGTAGAGGCGCTGCAGCTCGCGCCGTTTGTGTTGATAGGCCATTCCCTTGGCGGTTTCATTGCGCTCACATACGCTACGCGCTTTGCCGCTTCACTGAAAGCCTTGATCGTCGTCGATATGGGGCCGCGCTTACCTTATAGCCGACGAACCCGGCTGCTCAGCCGCATCCCAGCGCCAATATATCGCGACGAGGACGACCTCTTGCGCCGGTTCCGATTGATGCCGGAAGAAACCTGGTCGGACCCCACGCTTCTGCAGCACATCGCCCGGCACAGTGTCCGCGCGTTGGATGATGGCCGACTCACGCTGAAAATTGACCGCGCCACGTTCATTCGCGGTCCGTGCGACGTCAGCGCGCAATTATCCCGCATCACCTGCCCTACCCTGCTCGTGCGCGGCGCGGCGAGTCAGACGCTCTCGCGCACAACGGCGCAGGAGATGGCGGCGGCGTGTCCCAATTTGCGGTTCGTGGAGATCTCTGGCGCAGGCCATCACGTGTTTCTCGACCAACCCCTAGCCTTTTTAACCGAAGTGCGCCATTTTCTCCGTACCACGTAAGGGAGGACGACTATGCAAGAGCTGATCGAGCGAGCGGCGGAAGCGATTCGCAAAGCGCGAAAAACCATCGCGCTGACCGGCGCGGGCATTTCGGCAGAAAGCGGCATTCCCACATTTCGTGATCCCGGAGGGTTATGGGATCGTTATGATCCGGAAGAATACGCCACGATCGAAGCATTTCGCCAGGATCCCGCCAAAGTCTGGCGCATGATGAAGGATTTTACGGAACTCAAAACCGCAAAGCCCAACCCCGGCCATTACGGACTTGCCCAGCTTGAACAAATGGGCATGCTGGACTGCATTATCACGCAGAACGTGGATAACCTGCATCAAGCCGCCGGGAGCCGCGACGTCATCGAGTTTCACGGCAATATGCGGCAAGTGGTGTGTATGAGTTGCCGCAAGCTCCTCCCGCTCGATGAGATCTCCTTGGAAACCTTGCCGCCCTACTGCTCCTGCACGGGCGTCTTCAAGCCCGCCGGTGTCTTTTTTGGCGAACCGATTCCGATGGATGCGATGTACCGCTCGCAGGAAGCGGCGCAGAGCTGCGATCTCATCCTGGTGATCGGCACGTCGGCAGTCGTCTACCCGGCGGCGGACATTCCGCGCGTCGCCAAAGAGGCCGGCGCACGGGTGATTGAGATTAACCCGGAAAAAACTGACTTGACTGGCTGGGTCTCCGATTTCATTATCCAAGAAAAGGCAGGAGTCGCGATTCCGCGCATTGTTGCAGCGATCAAAGCAATGGCCTCGTAGGAGGGAGCAGTTATGTTGTTCGGTTTTATTCTCGGTGTGATCGTCACGGCGGCGTTTATCTTGTACGGCAACGGCGAGTTGCTGATTCAGCTCGGCGAGCAAATTAAGAGAACCTCAGAGCGCTTCTGGGCATGGCAGCGCGAGCGCACCCTGCCGAAGTAAAACGGAGAGATTTGCGGCTAAACCAGAACTCATAAGTTGGCACATGAGCACTGTCACCCTGAGCCCTTCGCCTGCGCTCAGGATAAACTTCGCGAAGGGTCTCACCCTCAGATTCTTCTCTGCGCTCGGCATGACAAGGCTGAAAGGCTCGCTGTAGAGTGTACGAAGATGTTGTACTCTCGGTTAGGGTCTAGAGACTGATCCTCGCCCCGTCCCTATCTCAGGGGCGGATTACTCGTCTACTTTGGCTATCCTGTAGCGCATGAAGACGATGCGCAACGGGCGGTGCGGGCAGGGCTGGAGATTATCGCTGCTTTTCAACACCTTCCCGCTCGACGCGAGGCCCCCTCGCTCCGAAGGGGCGAGGGCAATGCATGTCCGCATATGAGGTGGAGCTGTATCGGCTCAAAGGAGAGGTGACGCTGCAACAACACAGGGAACGGGTAAGGGGGAGCGGACAACGGGAAAAAGATGCTGCTCCCTGACCAATCCTTGATCCCCAAAGCGAAGCCGAGGCGTGTTGCCTTAAAGCTATCGACATTAGCCCGCCAACAACAGGCACAGTCGTGGGAGCTGTGAGCAGTCACGAGCCTCGCCCGTTTCTGGCGACAACAAGGCAAAAAAGCAGAGGCCCGCCACATGCTAGCGGAAATTTACGGCTGGTTCATTGAAGGCTTTGATACGAAGGCTTTGCAAGAGGCGCAGGCGTTGCTGCAGGAATTTAGTGATTGAGTCGTTGCTCACGTCTCAAAGAGCATGTCACTGCGAGGAGGCGCAGACGACGAAGCAATCTTTGTCCTCTTTTGAGATTGCTTCGCCGCGCTCGCAATGACAGCTTGACCATGTGACAGCCAAGCAGAGTTTTGGTCCGCAATCCTACAAATAATCCCTAAACCTGTCAGTCCTGTCACCCTGAGCGCAGCGAAGGGTCTCACCTCGAGCTTCTTCGCCGCATGCGCGGCTCAGCATGACAGCCTTGAGAGGGTTAGGGAGGAGTTCTAGAACTCTTTCGCTGATCGGTCCACTTATGTTAGAGTCCCGCTTGGCGCACGATATTACAGGAGGGGAAAAAGTATGGCTCTACCACTCGAAGGTATTCGCATTCTCGATTGGACCATTTGGCAACAAGGACCGGTCTCCACGATGATGTTGGGCGACTTAGGAGCCGAGGTCATTAAAATTGAAGAGCGTGTCGGCGGCGATCCCGGTCGTGGAGTCATGAGCATTGCCGGTGTTGGCACCAGTAGTGACAAACGCAACTATTATTTTGAAGCCAATAATCGGCATAAAAAAAGTCTGGCGGTTGACCTGAAAAAACCCGAAGGCAAGGAAATCATTTACAAGCTCGTGCAAAAATCGGACGTCTTCGCGCAGAACTTCCGTAAGGGCGTCGCTGCGAAGCTCGGCCTGGACTATCAGACGTTGTCCCAATATAACCCCAAACTGATTTACGCCAGCGCCACCGGCTACGGCCCTAATGGACCGGACGCTGGCGAACCCTCGTTCGATTACATGGGTCTGGCGCGGTCGGGCATCATGACCGCCGTGGGTGAGCCGGATATGGCCCCGCAGAATATTACTGGCGGCATCGCCGACCAGATGGGCGCTATTATGCTGGCGCACGGCATCGTCGTTGCGCTGCTCGCGCGCGAACGGCTTGGCGTTGGTCAGGAGGTCAATACCTCACACCTTGGCAGCATGATGGCGCTGCAAGGGCTCAACGTGGCCTGCCGTCTGACATTAGGCAAAGAGTTTAAACGCTTTTATCGCACGGAGGCGGTGAATCCCCTGTGGAATCACTATCAGTGTCAGGACGGGAAATGGATTTGTTTCGCCATGCCGCAGGCGGATCGCTACTGGCCGGATTTCTGCAAAGCACTCGGCATTACGGAACTGGCAAAAGACGAGCGTTTTGCCAGCATGAAGGCGCGCGGCAAGAACTGCAAGGAACTCATCGGCATCCTCGACAAAATTTTCGCTTCCAAACCGCGCGACGAGTGGATGAAAATTCTCAAGGCCGGAGGCGATTTTATTTATACTATTGTGAACAGCATCAACGACCTTCCCGAGGACCCGCAGGTGATCGCGAACGACTATATAGTCGATTATGATCATCCCTCGTGGGGGCCTAGCAAAGTCGTCGGACATCCGGTTATCTACAGCAAAACCCCAGCCAATCCCAAAGCGCCGGCGCCGGAGTTCGGTGAACACACCGAACAAATTCTTATCGACACGCTGGGGTACTCATGGGAGCAGGTGGCTGAACTAAAGGAAAAGGAAGTTATCTAACGGCTTCCACTCGACTGAACAGCGACGGAGCATCGGCGAAGCGGGGAACAGAAGCAGGGCATCGGGGAAACGGGGAAACGGTGAGGAGGAGGACTGGTCTCCGATTCTCCGTTGCTTTCCGAGACATCTCCGATTCCCCCTATCTCCGGCTCTCCGTTTCAGCTTGTTTCATTCCCGGCTGCACGCCTTCAGGTCGAAAGGATAACGCCCCCATGCGCTGGCCTCCACGCTATACGATTCTGCTCCTTCTCTTTCTCCTCTCATTGGTAAACTATATTGACCGAGTTAATATCTCTATCACCGCGCCGGTGATGATGCCGGAATTGGGCTGGGACACGGGCTGGTTCGGCGTTGTCTTTTCAGCGTTTGTCTGCGGCTACGCGTTGTTTATGATCCCGAGCGGGCTGCTGGCTGATACACGCAGCCCGAAGCTGCTGCTCGCCTTCGCCTGTTTTGGCTGGTCGTTGTTCACGCTGTTGACCCCGTTAGGCCGACACGCCTTTCTCCTCATGCTCACGCTGCGGTTCCTTGTTGGCGCGTGCGAAGCCGTGAGTCTGCCGGCGGCGACCGTTATTAACTCCCGCTGGGTGCCCAAACACGAACTGGGGTTGGCGCAAATGATCAGCCTCTCCGGCATCTACGCCGGCCAGTTGATCGCCTATCCCATCTCGACATGGATCATTGCACACTTCACCTGGAAAGGCGTGTTCTATTTCAATGCACTGGTCGGCTTTCTGTGGATTGCGCTCTGGCTTATGTTCGGCTCGGATCGCCCACCTGCCTCCACCCTGGCCGCCAATGGAGAAACGGAGAATCAGCGAACCCGCGACGGAAAGGAGAGAATTCCTCTTGGCGCCCTCCTTGGCGCACCAGCGGTGATCGCCCTGGCGCTCGCGTACTTTTTCTGGGCCTATGGACTGAGCATGGTAGTGGCGTGGCTCCCAACGTATCTTGTCAAGGCGCGCGGCTACACGATTCAACAAATGGGCATCGTCGGCATGTTGCCGGTGACTGGTGGACTGATTGGGGTGCTCGGCGGCGGCGTCCTCTCTGACTGGCTCACCAGACGAGGACTCAGCGCCGCGTGGGCGCGTAAAGGCCTTCCCGCCGCCGCTATTGCGGTCTCCGCGCCGTTTCTCGCGCTCGCGGCGACAATCGAGACGCCGATGACTGCGGTGATCGCGTTTGCCGTGTTTATGCTGCTGACAACGCTTGGACTGGTCGCATTCTGGAGCATCCCGGTCGAAATGAACAAAGGGTTAGCCGGCTCCATCGCCAGTATTATGAACTTTGGCGGGAATTTCGGCGGGTTTTTCAGCCCGATGGTGGCGGGGTTTCTGGTGGAGAAGACAGGTGATTGGTCAGTCCCCTTCTATACGGCGGCGACTGGCTGTCTCCTGGGAGCAGTCGTGTTGGGCCTCCTCGTCCCCGTACGAGCATTTGATTTTTCCGCGGCTACGATAAAAGCCGCGCAAGAGGAACTGCGGCGCTCCGCGGCGCATTAAGAGCCGCTCTTGTCCTTGTCTGTCAGCCGTGCTCGCATTTAGAGATCGACTTTCTGCAGGGTCACGTCCGCCGCGCCGATCAATTCACGCACCGTGTGGAGCTTGTATTCTTTTTCATAGAAAATGCGTTTGATGCCGGTGTTGATCAACACCTTCAGGCAGTGAATGCAAGGAGTATGGGTGACATAGATGTCGGCGTCTCGGATGCTGACGCCATTCTTTGCCGCCTGCGCGATAGCGTTCATCTCAGCATGGATCGTGCGATAGCAGTTTTCTACGATTTCCCCGTCAGGGGTTTTTGATTGATAAATTAGACAACCCACTTCCGTGCAATGCGGCAACCCAGCAGGCGCGCCGTTGTAGCCTGTGGCGAGAATATTTTTGTCACGGACAATCACGGCGCCCACTTTCGCGCGATTGCAGGTCGAGCGCTCCGCGACTTGCCGGGTAATCGTCAGAAAATATTGGTCCCAAGATAATCGTTCACTCATGGCCGATATACGAAGCAAAATGGCCGCAGGGGAGCGGACAAGGGGGAATGCTGGGCAATGTGGGTGACTTCTCCAGTTGGAATGTTTGGGCGGTCTCCTATGCGGATCGGAACAGGGATGAAGGTCAGCGCAAACAACCCGACGGTACACCAGGCATATAATTTGCGGCGCGGGTCAAGAGGCGAGGCGAGGTCGAGAGTTGGGGGATGGTCTAAGCCCAGAAGCGACAGCAGCGCCACCCAGAAAAACCACCCTTCCCAGCCTTGGAATCCAAGCAAGAGAATACCCATGAGCGCGAGTCGTGAAATCCAGCGGTGCGTGCGGCCAAAAAGCGAATAGGCGACATGACCGCCGTCGAGTTGTCCGACAGGAAGAAGATTCAAAAATGTAACGAACAAACCAAACCAGCCGGCGAGCGCAATGGGATGAAGAACAATATTCGCGTCGTCGCCTGAGATTCCCAGGATCAACCGAGTGAGCACCGAAAACAGGAACGAATCGCCAAGAATAATGCCCCCCTCATCGAAGGGGTTTAACGGACGCACCTCCGAGAGCGACAGCCCAATCATCACCGCCGGAATGGCGAGCACGGCGCCGGCCCAGGGGCCGGCGGCCCCAACATCAAAAAGCGCCCGGCGGTTGGCCGGCGATGATTTCATGCGGATGAATGCGCCGAAAGTGCCAACAAACACTGGCGGGCCCGGAATAAAGTACGGGAGGCTGGCCCGCACGCCATGATAGCGAGCAAGGAGGTAGTGTCCCATCTCGTGGAACAGCAGGATCGACATTAACGTGAGGGCGAACGGCAGTCCAAGCAGAATCGTGCTTGGGTCGGAAAAGGGATTCGCGCCTTGTTGAAACGCGCCCGCCAGTGAAGTGGTCACTAACGTAGCAGCGAACAGCACGATATGAATAAACGGCAGGCGAGATTTTGGAGGAGCTGTCACAGCAACCGCAGGCGGCGTGGAGTAGTAGCCATTGAGCCGGTGTGAATCTGGGGGCAGTGGTAATGACATAGGCAATTCTATGCTGAGGTTAACTCGATACGTTGGCCAAGGTGCATGCCGAGGAGGTGCGCCGCTGAACCATTCCGCACCGCGATTTCCAGCATCCCCCAACTGTTAATCAGTGCGGCCGGCGAACCAATTTCTACCCCGGCATACGAGACGGCGACTCCGCGGATGCGCACTTTATCAATGCTAACGAAAAGGGTATCCCTTGAAAAGAGGCGCACATCAGCCTCAGTGATATTGGTAATAGCGTTGCCAAAATGGTCAATGTAGATGACGCATCCGGCCAGGCTGTCCTCACGCCGCTCCACCTGCGGCAACGACAGGCGCTCCATAGTGGGTGTTAGCGGACCCAGTTGATCAATGGCGACTCCTCGCGCGACATGCGCAGCGACAGGGGCAAACACATCCCGACCATGAAAGGTATGACTACGCCGTGGGAGAAAATACTGCTCGTTGGTGAGATGAACGATGCGAGTCACTTCCTCCTCAGGCGCCGCAAGGCTCAACAAGCCGTTATCCGGACCAACAAAAACAGCCTGACGAGTTTCCACCAGCAACGCCCGCCGGCTGCTGCCGACGCCTGGATCAACGACAGCGAGGTGGATGGCGCCCTGCGGGAAATACGGGACAGCGCTACGGAGCAGCAGCGCCCCAGCGACAATGTCTTGCGGCGGCACTTCATGTGACAAGTCGATCAGAGAGACAGAGGGATGAATCCCCAAAATTACGCCTTTCATGACGCCCACGAAGGCGTCACGAGCGCCGAAGTCAGTGAGCAAAGTGATGATGCGTTGACTCACGAAGAATTGAGTACTCAGGACTGCAGGCTGAGTAAAGAGGGGCGCTCTTAGCGCCGAGTACGGAGTACCGCAGGCTGAACGTGAAAAAACGGATTTCGTACTCGGAGTTTTCTCCCCGGCGCGCGGCGCTGTCCTGCTCTCTTGCCTCCCTTCGCCAAGGCCGATACCTTACCTCGCGCTGAGGAAGAGGTGCTGTGATTACCAGTAAGATTGGTTGGCGCGAGGTGATATACGGCGCGCCGAAATTCTTTCTGATGAAGATGGGAAGACGGCCGTTTACTGTTCACCTCGAAGTGACCAAAAATTGCGGGTTGCGCTGTAATTTCTGCGACTACTGGAAAACCGGTCGAGAGATGCGGCTCGAGGATTACGCCGCCATTGTGAAAAAGCTCGACCCCCTCACGCTCGTCATCACCGGCGGCGAACCGATGATTCGCACAGATCTTCCCGACATCATTCGGCGCATCAAGGCGGAGCTCAAATTCATCTATATCAGCATGATCACCAGCGGCTATCGACTCACTGTGGAGAACGGACTTGCCCTGTGGAACGCCGGACTTGATCACTTCAGCATCTCGCTCGACTTCCTCGGCGAGGAGCACGATCGGAATCGCGGCAGGGCAGGCCTGTTCGCTCATATTGCTGAGGTTGCTCCACGGCTGGTCGCCGCCGGAGTGGATAATCTGGTCTTTAACTCGGTGATTATGGAAGACAACCTGGACCATCTGGCGCCGCTTGTGCGCCAGGCGAAAGCATGGGGGGCGAAAGTCGGCTTCTCGACGTACAACGCGCGAAAGAACGGCAACGTGGCGCACCGTGTGTCGCCGCCAAATCTCGAGCGGCTGGAACGAGTGATTGAGGAATTGCTGCGACTCAAACGCGACTTGCGCAACATCACCAATTCAGACTACTATCTCAAAAAGATTCCGGAGTATTTCCGCTCAACGACCGGCCTCCCCGGCTGCAGCGCTGGTCGGAAACTTATTCAGGTAACGCCTGATGGGCTTCTCAAGCGGTGCGCGGATAAAGAAGTGCTTGGTCATTGGACCGAGTTCTCACCGGGAGCAGTCAAGCCCACGGAGTGTACGGATTGTTGGTATGCCTGCCGGGGTGAGACGGAAGCGCCCTTGGGAATCAGACGTATTCTTGAACTCAACTCCTGATGCAAGCGGTCCTTTTCAAAACTCCTGGACAAGAATGGCGTTGGCTTGGCGGCATGACTTTGCTCGAACGCAATTTGCGGTTGTTGAGCA
>DATLYA010000278.1:0-2942 GCA_035575235.1 Candidatus Methylomirabilota bacterium | reverse complement strand
CGGATTTGCTCATATCACAGGACAACCAGAGGGGCCGCCCACGCTTCCTGGCTTCGGGCTCGCCGACGCCGTGGCTGGTCAGCTTGGCACGTGGGCGGTGATGTTTGCGCTCTATGAGCGCGATCACAAGAGCGGCAAGGGACAGTACCTTGATCTCAGTGTGCTGGAGCCGCTGTTCACGATCATGGGCGATCAAGCGATTACGTACGATCAACTTGGCATTGTCCAGCAGCGGACCGGCAACCGGGTGCCGTCAATTGGCGCGCCGCGCAATATCTATAAAACCAAAGATGGACGGTGGTTGGCGCTGTCGGCCAACGCCCCGGCCATCGCGACGCGGGTCTTTGCCGCGATCGGGCAGCCGGAGCTCATTAACGATCCGCGCTTCAAGGATAATCGTGCGCGTATCGCCAATATTGATGAAGTCGACGCCATCGTCGGCGGCTGGATCAGTCGGCATACGGCGGAAGAAGCGCTGAAGAAATTTGACGAATACGAATGCGCCTGTGCGCCGGTCTACAGCATCGCTGATATTTTTGCCGATCCGCACTTCCAGGCGCGTGAGGCGATTACGACCGTGCACGACCCCGACCTCGGGCCAGTGCGCATGCAGAATGTCGTGCCGAAATTTTCGCGCACGCCTGGACAAATCCGCTGGCCTGGGCCCACGCGTCTGGGGCAGCACAACGAAGAAATCTATTGTGGCAGGTTAGGGATAACGAGGGAGCGTTTGGCGGAGTTGAAGGAGAGAGGAATAATTTAGCTGGGAGAAGAAATAGGTCAGGAGGTTGTGATGCCCCGTCTACGCCGTAGTTTACTCTTCGTGCCCGCCAGCAGCGAAAAGTTCTTCGCGAAAGCTCAGAGCTCGCCGGCGGATACGCTCATTTTTGACCTGGAGGACGCTGTCGCGCCGGACCGCAAATCAGCGGCGCGAGAGACCTTAAAAACGGCGCTGGGCGATCCAGGATTCTCCCGTTTCGAGCGCACCGTGCGCATCAACGGGCTCGATACGCCGTGGTTTCTCGATGATGTGCTCGCGATGGTCGAAGCTGGCGCCGATGGTCTGGTCGTGCCCAAGACCAACACGGTTGACGGCATTCAATTTGTCGATCGTTTGGTGGCGCTGACGGAGCAACGCTGCGGACGCGCTGCCGGCTCCGTTGTGCTCTTGCCGTTGATCGAACAGCCTGAAGCGATTGGGAATGCCTTTGCGATCGCCAAAGCCACGCCGCGGATCGCCGGCATCGCCTTTGGTCATGGCGACTTCTCGGCGGCGATGGGCATTAAAGCCGCGCCATCTACCGCAGGCGTTGTATTCCACGCCCGCTGTCAGGTAGTGATGGCCGCCAAGGCCGCGGGGATTACACCAATTGACAATGTCTTCTTAGACATTCCGGATATCGAAGGTTTAGTTGCGGAAACACGCCAGGGAAAACAACTTGGCTATGAGGGCAAAGCCTGCATTCACCCGAATCAGGTCGAACCGGTAAACGCTGTCTACACGCCGACTGCGGACGAAGTCGCGTATGCCCGGGAGCTCGTTGCGGCTTTCGAGCAGGCAGTCGCAGAAGGAAAAGGCGCGGTTGCGTTCCGTGGCCGCATGATCGACGGTCCGATTGCTGACATTGAGAAACTCGTGCTGGAACGAGCGCGGAAAGCAGGGATGATTCAGTAGCCCTGACACCAATTCCCACGGAAATGAGGAGTGGTGCAATTTGAACAGCGGAGAGCCGGGAGGCATTCTGAGCCGGAACGCAGCGCAGGCGAAGAATCTTGCTGCCAACGGATGGCCCCTGAGCTTCTTCGGCTTGCAGCCTCAGAATGACAACTCTTCGCCTGACTCGGTAAAAGTAAAGAGTGGCGCGAAACTGCACCAGTATCCAGAAATTTTGACTCTTGACAAGGGTGTATCTTTCATTCCATAAAGACATATTTTAAATGTAGCAAGCCGAAGAGGCTGGAGGCTCAGAATCACCAGCGCGGCGAGACGTCGGAGTCTGGGACAACCTCTTACCTGAGGGGAGACGCAATTATGGCTATGATGCCTGATGTCGAGGTGAAACCACAGGATGTTCACCGCTATCTTCAACAGTTTGGTTGGAATCTGGAGAAGAGAAGAGGCAAATATCCGACCAAGTACGTGTACAATCCAGACTCGAAAGAGCAGTTCAAGTTAATCGTCAAAGAATATTGTCGGATGGAGGAGGAAAAGGATCAGCGGCAGTACGGCTCGCTGCTTGACGCGCTGGCGCGCATGGAAGTGGGCAGCAGAATAGAGCCCCGCTGGGCGGAGACAATGAAGCCGATCGCCACGGTGCTGGAATCCGGCGAGTATGCGGCGATTTCCGGTTCCGCGATTCTGTGGAACGCCACCAGAAGCCCGGAGCTGAAGAACGGCTATCTGGCGCAGGTCATGGACGAAGTGCGGCACACGGTCCAAACTGGCTACATCAATTCCTATATGGCCAAACATACCTACGATCCAGCCGGTCATGCCGACGCCAGGCGCATTCGCTATATGAACCCGGTGTGGAAAACGGCCAAGCGTGCAGCAACCGATGGGTTTGTGGCGGGAGATCCGGTCGAGTGCTCGCTCAATCTGCAGCTCGTCGCCGAAGCGTGCTTTACCAACCCGCTGATCGTTGCTCTGACCGAATGGGCGGCGGCGAACGGCGATGAAATCACCCCCACGGTGTTCCTTAGCATCGAGACCGACGAACTGCGCCACATGGCCAACGGCTATCAGACGATCGTCTCGGTGATTGATTATCCGGAGAACCACAAGTATCTGCAAACCGATCTAGAGAACACTTTCTGGATTCAACACAAACTCTTAAGCCCCTTTATTGGGGCGGCGCTGGAGTACGGCGCCGTGAACAAAGTCGAGCCCTGGGTGGTGACGTGGGATCGTTGGGTCTATCAAGACTGGGCGTCTATCTGGC